>CAMZBE010000132.1 GCA_947304475.1 uncultured Clostridia bacterium | reverse complement strand
CGGGGACTGGGAGGCAAGGATCAGTTCCATATCGTTTTGACCTTTCGCGTCAGAATGTGCGGGGCATCCGCCGGACGGCTCCGTCGAGCGGCTCTCCCGCGAGGAAGGCGGCGAGGATTTTTCGCGCCCGGGCGGGCGGTTCGATTGAGAAGAACAGGTGCAGGCGGGACAGTCCCGCCGCGTCGAGTTCGGCGCGCCGATCCCCGAGATAGGTCGGGACGCCGTTCAGGATCTGGTTGCGGTGCGGGTACTCGCGGATCAGGGGGAACTTCGCCCCCGTCCGGTCGGTGAAAACTGCCCGGTTGCACTTTTCACAGCCGAAGTTCTCGGAAACAAAGCAGCGCTCGGTCAGCATCAGGGGAATATGCCCGTAGGCAAAGATCCGTCCCCCGACCGCCGCCGCAGCGGGCAGGGGCAGTTCGGGCGAGAGGATCGCGTCGGACAGTCCCCGGGAGAAGAGCGCGGACGCCGCGGCGCGGTTGGCGACGTTCAGCCGCTGCGAGCCGATCGCGGTAAACCCGAGCGACCGGGCGAAAGCGATCTGCCCGACGTTGTGGACCAGGGCGAGTTTGATCCCGCGCTCGCGCGCCGCCAGAGCCGCCTTTTTCAGATCTTCGCGTTCGCCGTCGAAGATCACGGCGGGGAAGGAGACGCCCGATGGGATCGTTGCTCCCGGCGTTTCCCACACCGGAAGAAAGGTCTCACATCCTGCGGGGAGCAGGGGCGCGATCGCGTCGAGTTGCTCCGCCGTCCGGCAGAAGACCGAGAGCAGGGGAGACTGCGGGAAGGGACGGTCAAAGGGTTTTTCCGTATAGGGCAGAGGCGCGCGGCGTTCGCCCGCTTCCCACGCCGAAACGGCGTCGCGGCGCAGTTGGTTGACGGCGCCGGGGGAAAGGTTCAGTCCGGGGGCAAGATCGATCTTGATCTTCGCGGGATCGCAGGAAAAGAAGGTTCCGCCGAGTTTGGAGAGCCGCAGAGCGAGCGCGTCGGATGCAAGCGGGGCGCTCTTCGCCGGCTCGGGAATCTGCCCTACGACCGTGACGCTCCGCCCCGCCGCCGTCAGCGTCAGAGCGGCGGGAGCACCCGGAAGAACCGTGCAGGACAGGTCGGCTTCGACGGGGATCGGGGGGATCGCGGCGTCGTTTGCTTCGCGCGAGTTCGCCTTGTCGGACGCCGAGCGCACGCCGAGCATCCCGCGCCCGAGGTTTCCGGTCAGGTAGCCATCGGTGAACCCGCCGCGCGAGAAGATGCGCTCGAGTTCGGCGATCTCGCCCGCCGTCGCGGCGCGCCCCTCGTCGAGCAGACGGCGGTAGACCGACGTCACCCCGAAAACGTAGCCGGGGCTTTTCATGCGTCCCTCGATTTTGAGCGATGCGACGCCCGACGCAATCAGTTCGGGGATATGCGGGGCAAGGCAGAGGTCACGGAGCGAAAGACGCTCTTTCCCGTCGTAGGGAAGGCGGCAGGGTTGGGCGCAGGCGCCGCGGTTGCCGCTCCGTCCGCCGACGAGCGAACTGAACAGGCATTGCCCGGAATGAGAGACGCAGAGCGCGCCGTGCAGGAAAATCTCGGTCTCGGGGATCGCGTTTTTCGTGACCGATACGATCTCCGAGAGCGGCAGTTCCCGCGCCAGAACGACGCGGCGGGCGCCGAGCCCGGCGAGCAGATCGCACCCGTCTGTCGAATGGGCGGACGCCTGCGTGCTGGCGTGGACCGGCAGATCGGGATAGAGTTCGGCGATCCGGAAGATCAGTCCCGCGTCCGCGACGATCAGGGCGTCGGCGCCGAGTTCCCGGAGTTCCCCCGCCCGCTTGACGGCACTCTCCAGTTCGCGCTCGGAGAGCAGGGTGTTCAGCGTGATATACGCCTTCGCGCCGTGCAGATGGCAGTAGAGGATCGCCCGGGCGATCTCTTCGTCGTCGAGGTTGCGGGCGAAGGCGCGGGCGTTCAGACGTTTGCCGCCGAAATAAACCGCGTCGGCTCCCGCGTTGACCGCGGCGACCAGCGCCTCAAACGATCCGGCGGGAGAAAGCAGTTCCGGAAGGGTGCTTTTTCGAAACATAGTCCGTCCTTTCGCTTTGGTTCCGGCTCCCCGCAAACGCGTCGCGGGAGCGTGTTCGTCTCCATTATACAACAAAACGCAACGAAAGGGAAGAGCGCGACGCAAAAACGCGTCTTTCGTCCGGTGAACAAAAGACGCGTTTTCCACATAGTCGTTGCGCTGAAAGGGATCGATCCGAAGAAAGAACGGCGAAAAGGCACGAGCAATCATTGCCGCCGTGCGGTTCGCCTCTGCAAACCGGATTTTATCGACGGATCAAAATGCCTTTCATATACTGTGTTTCATTATGGGTTTGATACACTTCCGTTTTCTCTTCTTCCGTGCATCCGATCAGTATCTTGATTTCCGAATCCCGCTTCTTCAAATCAACAATACACATGATAGCGTCAATCTTTTTATCACCGCTTCCAACCCAAACGTCAATTCCCGCGCCATCCATAGAGGAGGTATCTCTCAAATAACCGTAGTCAACGCGATATATAAAATCGGGATATTTCGGATGTGCGGAGCCTTTCGGTCTGTCTATCACGATTTCAGATTTATTCACTAAGTCATCCAGCGCATTCCAGAACTCTTCATTGTAGCCGGTCATATCATTACCTCCCCAAATCCCGGTTTGTCGGTCTCTTTTTTTTATTATAATCGAAAAGTGTGAGTTGTTCAAGAGTGAAGTCGCGTCGATGGCGCGGATTAAATGAAGACGGGCTTGCGCCCTGATGAAGACACTCGCTCTGCTCGTTAATGAAGACGGCGGCTGTGCCGCCTAATGAAGCGAAGTCGCCCGCGTACCTTAATTAGCGAACGCAGTGAGCGTCTTCATTCCTTCATTAGCCCCGCAAGGGGCGACTTCATTGAAAAAAGCGCCTTTGTCGGTAGACAAAAGACGCTTTTTCTTGTGAAAGTACTCCCAAAAGGTACGAAACTATAGAAAGAACGCCTAAAAGGTACATCGTTTATCTGTTTATGCAGGGCTGACAATCAAATATTGAGACTTTTCCTATCGACTTGACAGTCCCGTTGTCAACAATGATCGCGCCGTTCATAAAATGCGTTGCGTATACAGGCTTATGCTTTTCACGAAGGATCCGTTTGATTGATGCGTTCTGTTCCGGCGTTCCTTCATAATGAACTTCCAGATAGAAGTCGCCTATGAACGGAAACCCGCTGTAGTACGCGAACGACGGATAGTCTTTGTCCGGGGACAGGTGGTATTCGCGCAGTTGGATCACGGCGCCGGCGCTGTAACCCAAAATGATACCCTCGTGATGCAGAATCGAATCATAAATCTGCATTTCACGAATCCTCTCCATCATGCGATCCGGCAGTCCGCCCGGGATATACAGTATATCGGCATTTCGAATCTTCTGATTGGCTGTTTCCGGCGTATCGGCAAAATAGTTGATAAACTCGATTTCGCTTTCCGGTATCCCGTAATCGGCAAGTGATCCGACAATACCGGAATAATAGCATCCATGATCCTTCTCGTATAAGGCGTTCCAATCGTCAAGGTTTTTCACACGGGTGTCACGAAACGCCAATGCAATAATCACGACCTTTTGGAATGGCCTGATGTAGTCTTTGAGCGAATCAAACAGCCACGGTGCGTTGATTTCATATCCTTCCAATAAGATATTTGTCATGCTTTCTCCTCCGAAGCCGAATGTTTTTCCGGCACACGGCTTTTCAAATCTTCTGCTTGAAAAAATTGTATCATTTTCAAACGAAATAAGCAAGAAGCCCCTTTTGCCTTGGTAGACAAAAGAGGTTTCTTTTATGCGAAAGAGCGTACAAACGTACCGAAATCGAGGTAAGAAGGTACAAACGTAACGTGTTATCGGTTCGACAAACCGGAATTTATACAAAATACTCCAACAGTTTTTCATCAATCAAGGCAATCGGCTCTTTATTCTTCACATGACTGTATAGTGCGAGTTTTGTGATTTCTTCTTTATCTTTTACCATTTTATAAATATTTTCAATATTTAAGTCGGGTAATTTGATTCCATATAAACCACCAAGTTCTATTCGTTCATTTGATGAGAAATAATCTGGTTTCATTAAAAATTTCATTGCTCCAAGATAAATAACTTCAAAGGAACCAAGCCCTAATTCCTCATTGCATTCTCTGATAATGCAATCTCTTGCTGTTTCTCCTTTCTCGATACAACCGCCGAATATCTCATATCTGTTTCTCCATTTATTCCAGCCTAAAAGGTAATCCTCACCTGTTTTTACAACAGCAAGACAATGTGTTAATAATGGATTTGCAGACAGTACCATTTCATCATATTGTTCAAATGAGATAAAGAGATTTCCGTCATAGTCTTTACAAATATAACTATCTGATTCCACTTTCATTATAAACGCTCCGTTAAATTCCGCTTTGTCGATCTCTTTTTCTTTTTCAGTATAGCATAAAAATGGGAATTTTTCAATCCTTTAGCACGCAAAAAAGCCCCGCGACAGGGCGGGAATCGAGTTATATTACCGTCTTTGACGGCAGTGATATTGTCCCTACGGGACAGTTCTATTTTGCGGCTCTGCCGCAAAGTTATATTATATTCGCCTCCAAACTGCGCGTAGCGCAATATCACTCGTG
>CAMZBE010000131.1 GCA_947304475.1 uncultured Clostridia bacterium | reverse complement strand
TCGTCCTCTTCAAATGGCGGGCGATCAAGGGCTGAAAACGACTTTTTCCGGCTTTGCTCTTGACTGTTTTGGAAAATGTGGTATGATAGAGGGAGAAACACGAAAGGGGAATTGCCTTGGCTCCCTCGAACTACCACACTCACACCTGCTACTGTGACGGTCGCGACACGCCCGAAGAGTTGATCCTTGAGGCGATCAAACTCGGCTGCCCGGCGATCGGCTTCACGGGGCACTCCTTTACCCCGTTCGATCTCTCCTACTGCATGACGCTCGAAAACACCGAACGCTACAACGAAGAGATCCCGCGGCTGAAAGAAAAGTACAAAGGAAAGATCAACGTCCTTTTCGGGATCGAACAGGACTTCTTTTCTGACGCGCCGACCGACCGCTACGACTACGTGATCGGGGCGGTGCATTATATCGAAAAGGACGGCAATTACCTCCCGGTCGACGATTCGCGCGAGCAGCAGATCAAGGACGTCGAACGGTACTACGGCGGCGACTTCTACGCCTACTGCGAGGACTACTACCGCCTGGTCGGTCGGGTGTACGAGAAAACCAAATGCAAAATCGTCGCGCACCTTGACCTCGTCACCAAATTCAACGAGGGCGGCGACCTCTTTGACGTGAACCACCCGCGCTACGTCGCCGCCGCCGACGCGGCGATCGAAAAACTGCTCCCCTGCCCCGTCACCTTCGAGATCAATTACGGGGCAATCGCCCGCGGATACCGAAAAACCCCCTACCCCGATCCCCGCATCACGGATACCCTGACAAAAAAAGGGGCGCGGATCATTCGTACCTCGGACTGTCACGACAAGCGGTACTTACTGCTCGGGTTGGAGTAAGAAAGAAATGATTAGACGGCGGCGAGAGACCTCGCCGCCGTCGTGAATTGCGGGCGTCGCCCGCGTGAATTGCCGCCCGCCGGAGTTCCGGCGGGCGGCATTGTATTTGCGATCAGAACAGACCTACGATCTTGCCGTCTGCCGTCACGTCGATCTTCTCCGCCGCGGGAACGCGAGGCAGACCGGGCATCGTCATAATGTCGCCGGTCAGGACCACGACGAAGCCGGCGCCCGCGGAGATCTTGACGTTCTTCACCGTGACCATAAAGCCGGTCGGAGCGCCGAGTTTGGTCGGATCGTCAGAGAAACTGTACTGCGTCTTCGCGATGCAGACCGGCGTTTTGCCGAAGCCGAGTTTCTCGAGTTGCTCGATCTGCTTTTCCGCCTGCGGCAGGATCACGACGCCGTCGCCGACGTAGATCTTCTTCACGATCGCCTCGATCTTCTCTTTGATCGGCTGTTTCTCGTCGTAGGAGAAGGTGAAGTCGCCCTTTTCCTCTTCGCAGAGTCGAACCACCTCGCGGGCGAGATCCTCGCCGCCGCGTCCGCCATCCGCCCAGACGGTGGACAGAACGGTATTCACGCCGAGTTCGCGGCACTTTTTGATGATGAAGTCGATCTCGTTGTCGGTGTCGGTCGGGAAACGGTTGACCGCGACCACGCACGGAAGTTTGTAGACGTTCTTGATGTTCGAGACGTGACGGAGCAGGTTCGGGATTCCCTTTTCAAGCGCGCCGAGGTCCTCTGTCGCGAGGGCGGTCTTGGGCAGTCCGCCGTGCATTTTCAGCGCGCGGACGGTCGCGACCACCACGACGGCGGACGGGACGAGCCCCGCCATCCGGCACTTGATGTCGAGGAACTTTTCGGCACCGAGATCGGCGCCGAAGCCGGCTTCGGTCACGGTGTAGTCGCCCATCTTGAGCGCCATTCTGGTCGCGACGACCGAGTTGCAGCCGTGCGCGATATTGGCGAACGGTCCTCCGTGGACGAACGCGGGGGTTCCCTCGAGCGTCTGGACGAGGTTGGGCTTCAGGGCGTCTTTCAGAAGCGCGGTCATCGCACCCGCCGCCTTGAGGTCGCCCGCCGTCACGGGACGGTCGTCGTAGGTGTAGCCGACGACGATCCGGGAGATGCGCTCCTTCAGATCGGAGAGTGAAGACGCAAGGCAGAAGACCGCCATGATCTCGGACGCGACCGTGATGTCAAATCCGTCCTCACGCGGGGTGCCGTTCGCCTTGCCGCCGAGTCCGTCGACGATGTTGCGGAGTTGCCGATCGTTCATATCGACCGCGCGCTTCCAGGTGATCTTGCGCGGATCAATCCCGAGCGCGTTCCCCTGCTGAATATGGTTGTCAAGCATCGCGGCAAGCAGGTTGTTCGCCGCGCCGATGGCGTGGAAATCGCCGGTGAAATGCAGGTTGATGTCCTCCATCGGAATCACCTGCGCGTAACCGCCGCCCGCGGCGCCGCCCTTGATACCGAACACGGGGCCGAGCGAGGGCTCGCGGAGTGCGACCGTCACGTCCTTACCGATCCGGCGAAGACCGTCGGCAAGCCCGATGGTCGTGGTGGTCTTCCCCTCTCCGGCGGGCGTCGGGGTGATGGCGGTGACGAGGATCAGTTTACCGTCCTTCTGCTCCTTCTTGTCTTCGAGCAGGGACAGATCGATCTTCGCCTTGCTGTTGCCGTACTGCTCCACGTAGCGAAGGTCGACGTGCGCGCGTTCCGCGATCTTCAGAATGTGCTCCGGGGTGACCGATTGCGCGATCTCGATGTCGGATAAATACGCCATTTGCTTGTCCTCTCTTCCTTTTATCTCGTTATTTGATCACTTGAAGTACTTGACCGCCGCCTCAAAGAGCCGGAGATCGTAGTTGCCCGGAACGTTCTGATACAGTCCCGCGCCGATACGCTCGCTGTGCCCCATCTTCCCGAAAACGCGTCCGTCGGGCGAAGTGATGCCCTCGATCGCCGCCGCCGAGTCGTTGGGGTTGAAGTGAACGTCGGAGGTCGCGTTTCCGTCAAGGTCGACGTACTGCGTCGCGATCTGCCCGTTCTTCGCGAGGTCCGCGATCAGGGCGTCGTCGGCGTAGAACCGTCCCTCTCCGTGCGAGATCGGAACCGAGATCACGTCGCCGACAGAGACGAGCGACAGCCACGGCGACTTGTTCGACGCCACCCTCGTTCTGACGATGCGCGACTGGTGCCGCCCGATCGTGTTGAAGGTCAAGGTCGGACAATGCTCGTCGGTATCGACGATCTTGCCGTAAGGCACGAGCCCGAGTTTGATCAGCGCCTGGAAGCCGTTGCAGATCCCGCACATCAGTCCGTCGCGTTTTTCGAGCAGATTGCCGACCTGCTCCCGGATCGCGGGGGAACGGAAGAACGCGGTGATGAATTTGCCGCTTCCGTCGGGTTCGTCGCCGCCCGAGAAGCCGCCCGGGACGAAAACGATCTGCGACGATTTGAGCGATTCGGCGAAGCGTTCGACGCTCCGCGCGACGCCCTCGGGCGTCAGGTTGTTCAGCACCATGATCTCGGGTTCGGCGCCGGCGTCCGAAATGGCTTTCGCCGAGTCGTACTCGCAGTTGGTGCCGGGGAAAACCGGGATCAGGACGCGCGGACGCGCGACCTTCACTGCCGGGGCAGGTCTCGTTTTGGTCTCAAACGAATAATTCTCCGGCGTTTTGCCCTTGTGGGCGATATTGCAGGGGAACACGCTCTCGAGTTTGTCTTCGTACGCTTTCAGAAGATCGTCGAGCCCGACGCTCTGCCCTTTGTACGAAATCGCGGCGTCGTCGGTGACGTACCCGATCAGGCGGCCGCCCGTTACGCTCGCGTCGTTCACCTCGACGAGGAAGGACGCGTAGGCGTAACCGAACAGATCGGAGAGCGAAAGGTCATCGGCGTACTTGAAGCCAAGACGGTTGCCGAAGGACGTTTTCATAACTGCTTCGGCAATACCCCCCATACCGGGGGTATAACAGGCGACACCCCGCCCGTCGCGTAGCAGAGCGGCGACGGTCTCCGCGGTCTTGATCCACGAAGCCGCGTCGGGCAGACCGTTCTCGTCGGTTTTCGGTGCGAAGAGCAGGACGCGGTCGCCCGCGCGCTTCAGTTCGGGCGAAACGATCCGTCCGGTCTTGGAGGTCGTGACGGCGAACGAGACCAGCGTCGGGGGAACGTCCAGTCCCTCGAAGGTACCGGACATCGAGTCCTTACCGCCGATCGCGCCGATTCCGAGTTCCATCTGCGCCTTAAATGCGCCGAGCAGAGCCGAGAAGGGTTGTCCCCACCGCGAGCCGTCGCGTCCGGGGTGTTTGAAATACTCCTGGAAAGTGAGGTAAACGTCCTTAAAATCCGCGCCCGAAGCGATCAGGCGGGAAACCGACTCGAAGACCGCGAGATACGCGCCGTGATACGGGCTTTTCTCGGAGAGGTAGGGGTTGAAGCCGAACGCCATCAGCGAGACGTCGTCGGTATGTCCCTTCTCCACCGGGATCTTCTGCACCATCGCCTGAATCGGGGTGAGTTGGCGCTCTCCGCCGAAGGGCATCAGCACCGTGCCGGCGCCGATGGTGGAGTCGAAGCGTTCGGAAAGTCCGCGTTTGGAGCAGACGTTGAGATCAGAGGCGAGTTCCGTGTAGCCCGTGACGAAATCTGCGGGAATCGCGCGATCAATCTTCTCGGGTTTCTCGGTCTCGATCGTGATATGCTTGTCCGCGCCGTTGGAGTTCAGGAACTCGCGGGAAAGGTCGACGATGGTCTTACCGTTCCAGTGCATGACCAGCCGAGGCGTCTTCGTGACGCGGGCGACCGGCGTTGCCGACAGGTTCTCGCGGACGGCAAG
>CAMZBE010000130.1 GCA_947304475.1 uncultured Clostridia bacterium | reverse complement strand
TCCGGCTTTCCGCTCCTCGGGATCGTGACGCGGGATCGGCGTGATGACGAAAACCGGTACGTTCGGATAAAGGGCTTTCACCTTATCGAGATAGGCGGCGCAGTTCGTCTGGAGTTCTTCGGGAGATTTGCGGTTCACAAAGTCGTTCGTTCCGTAGGCGATCGTGATCGCCTCGGGCTTATACCCGTTCTCTCCGATGGTCGCGGTCGAAAAATACCCGCCGCCGACGGCACAGTTCACACTGTGCGCGTCGAAAAAGCGGCTGATCCGGTCGGCGTATCCCATGGATTCGCGATCGGAGTTCCACCCCTGCGTGATCGAGTCGCCGAGGAACAGAAGGCGGTGCTTGAATTCGACGGGGCGGATATAGGTCGCCCCCTCCGCCGCAAGAAGCGAGATCGAACCGCCGCCGTGGTGAGGAAGCCAGAGCGTGACGCGCGTTTCGGCATACGGTGCGCCCATCTGGTCTTTCAGCGGGATCACAACCTTCGTTTCCCCGTTCTCGCGCACGTCGGAAAAGCACACGGTCCGGTGATAAACGCCGTTCAGCCACACGTCGACCTTATTGCCCGTCGAGAGCATAAAGGAGATCTCGGACGCGTCGGTGAGGAAATCGAGCCGTATCCCGCAAAGCGACCGGGATCTGTCCCCCAGAACCTTCGTGCAGGTATACCAACCCGCCTCTTCTTCTTCGGTAAAACGGGAAAAGCAGAAACCTCTTTCCTCTTCCCAGATACGCACTGCGCCGACCGTGATCGTTTTGATAAGTGCAAGATCCGCTTTCATTCTGATCCCCCTTGATTTTTCTTTTTCAATTATAGCACACGCAAAGAAAAGACGCCAGCAAAAAAGGGCAAAAAAAAGAACAAACAAAACGAACTTTTTATTTCGGTTCTTGCACCTCTGCCCCGGTTAAAAACGAGTTTCGGGAAAAGGGTGGAAAAAACGTCCGAAACGTGCTATAATAGTGTCAACAGATCTGCTATGAGGTCGATTATGACAAACGAAAA
Organism: uncultured Clostridia bacterium; assembly: GCA_947304475.1. Lineage (GTDB taxonomy): Bacteria > Bacillota > Clostridia > Oscillospirales > CAG-272 > UBA1740. The sequence continues at coordinate 3,708 of CAMZBE010000130.1, read as the reverse complement.
AACCATGCGTTCCATACGCGAACTTTACCGGATCGGGCGCGGCCCCTCGAGTTCTCACACGATGGGCCCGGAACGCGCCTGCCTGCAAATGAAGAAAAAGTACCCTGACGCCGACGCCTACCGCGTCGTGCTGTACGGTTCGCTCGCGATGACGGGAAAAGGGCACGGCACCGACCGCGTGATCCGCGAAACGCTCGCTCCCTTGACGGGAGAGGTGATCTTCGACCGCGAAACGCCGCCCGAACGCCATCCGAACATGATGGATTTCTTCATTTACGTTCACGGGAAAGAGATTGCGTCCGAGCGGATCTGGAGCGTCGGGGGCGGTGTGATCTCCCCGGACCAAGAAGAAATTGAAACCCCGTCGGTCGTCTACCCGCTCTCGTCATTCGGCGAGATCTCCGCGGAGTGTGCGCGACGGAATATCCGCCTGTGGCAGTACGCCGAAGAAATAGAGGGAGACGGACTGTTTCCCTATCTCGCGACCGTCTGGGACGTGATGAAAGCCGCGATCGAACGCGGTCTCTCGGTCCGCGGGATTCTTCCCGGCGGGCTCGGAACCGAACGTCGCGCGCAGATCATCTATCAGCGCAAGCACATCGACGAGTCTCCCCAGACCAAGGAAAACCGTCTCGTCTCGTCCTACGCCTTCGCCGTCAGCGAGGAGAACGCGGCGGGCGGGGTGATCGTGACGGCGCCGACCTGCGGTTCGTCGGGCGTTCTTCCCGCCGTTCTGCGCTATATGCAGGAGTCTCGCGGCTTTTCGGACGCCGATATTCTCCGCGCGCTCGCCGCGGCTGGCGTGATCGGCAACCTGATCAAAACCAACGCCTCGATCAGCGGCGCGGAATGCGGGTGTCAGGCGGAGATCGGTTCCGCCTGCTCCATGGCGGCGGCGGCGCTCGCCGAACTGTTCGGCATGGGGTTCGACCAAATCGACTACGCCGCAGAGGTCGCGATGGAACACCACCTCGGACTGACCTGCGATCCGATCGGCGGACTCGTTCAGATCCCCTGCATCGAACGGAACGCGGTCGCGGCGATGCGCGCGATCAACGCGCTCTCGCTCGCCAATTTCCTCGCGGACTCGCACAAGATCAGTTTCGATCTGATCGTCAAGACCATGTATAACACCGGCACCGATCTTCCCCTCGGCTATAGAGAAACCGCGGCAGGCGGTCTTGCCAAATACTATCCGATCGAAAAGAAGTAACGAAACGACAAACGCGGGGGCGAAACGCCCTCGCGTGTTTTTTGTTCTTAACCGAACGCACCCGGATGATACTATATAGACGAATGCATTCAAAAAAGGATCCGAAAGGCATGGAAAACAAAGAAGCGGCAAGACTGATTTCCGAAAACCTGAAAAACGTCTACGGATACGCCTTCGCGCGACTCTACGACAAAAACGACGTGGATGATCTGACCTCGGAAATCGTTTGCGAAATGCTGAAATCAGCGGGCAAAATCAAGGACGACCGGTTCTTCTGGGCGTTCATGTGGAAGGTCGCGGAAAACACGTTCCGCTCTTTCGTCAAGCGGAAAAGTCGGCGAAAACCGAACACGACGGCGCTCGATGAAACCGCACCGGACGATACGGAAGCAACGCCTGAGAGATCGATGATCGAACGCGAAGAAAAAGCCGAAAGTCTCTTCCTTCTTCGTCGCGAATTATCGCTGCTTTCACAAACGCACCGCGACGTTTGCCTTGCCTACTATTTCGGAAACAAATCCTGCAGGGAAATTGCCGCAGAACAGGGGATCAGCCTTGAAATGGTCAAGTATCACCTGTTCAAAACAAGACGTTTGTTGAAAGAAGGGATCGGTATGGAAAGACAATTAGGTGAAAAAAGTTACAACCCCGGCGTATTTCGGTTGAACTTCTGGGGAGACCGGAACCATTACGGCATTCTGTTCGACAGAAAACTCCCCGGCTCAATCCTGCTCGCCGCCTATTATACGGCTATGACGGACAGAGAACTTTCGCTCGAACTCGGCGTCGCAATGCCTTATCTCGAAGACGAATTGAAAATCCTGACCGAAGCGGGTGTTCTTCTGAAGAGAGGGGACAAATACGAAACGAACCTTGTAATCCTTTCGGAAGACTTTGAAAATGACTTTGAAAGCAAAACCAAGGGATTTTTCGAAGAAACCGCACGGAACGTGTTTGAAACGACACGCGCACTTCTCCCGGAAGTACGGAAACTGCCTTTTGAAGGCATTGATCCCAACGATAACCGTTTGATCATCTCGCTTCTCAACGTCGCGTTCGTCAATGCGTTCTTGAAAGCAAATAAAGAGGCTCCTTACGGAGACGTGAAGCCGCTTCCGCTCGGCGGGAACGGATTCATCTGGGGACACGACAACGATTACAAAAGCGTTCGTTTTCTCGGCGTATCCCTGAAATGCACGGCGGACGACGGAAAGTGCTGGTTCTCAACCTCGAATTACAAGGTTTTCAGCAAGTGCGGCGTATGGAGTCATGCACACTGGATGGACAACTACGCCCTCACCGTGGCGGCGATCGACAAAATGCCGCTGCCTGACGTTCCTGAAAAGGTTTTGAAGGAAGCCCTCGCGGAAGGCTTTATCAAACTCGAAAAAGGGATCCCGACGCCGAACTTCCCCGTTTTTGAACAAGCGGTATATGATCGCATCGTCGGAAAACTGGATCCGGTGATCGCGGAGGCAACCAAAGCGATCCTCGACTATTCCGGGAAAGCCGCCGAACTGCTTTCCGATCATTGTCCCGCGTCGGTCAAGGATCAGTGTCCGGCTATCGCTGCAATCAACTATCGTCTCGACGCCGTCGGTGCGCTCTTTGAAACGCTCGTAGAAAAAGGGCTGGTAACCGTACCAAACGAAAAGAAGACACTCGGCATCTGGGGCGTCAGAATATCGGATTAAACACCGAGGCGGGGATCGCTCCCCGCCTCTCTTTTTGATTATTCCCGTGTCTTTTTCACCCATTCTGCCCAACGCGGATCGCTTTTGATCTCCCGTTCCGCTTGTCTGAATACCGGACAAGACCACCACGGCCAATCGTCCGGGAGATTCTTTGTTATCCCTTCGCTACGTTCTTTTCTGAAGGAGACGAGGGATAACAGGGGCGCCGTGAACGTACGTTCCGATCCGTCGCACACGGTTTCAAGCGCTTTCGCGTGCTCCAAACTCTTGTTGAGCGAAACGAACGATTCGTCGTGATACCCCCGCATCCATTGCACGCACGAAAGGAAAAGATACAATTCCACAAGATCGCCGTGGCGGTTGCCGAAGTTTCCGTCGTCGCAGATCAGATTGTAAAGCGCGATCGCCCCTTTGATTTTCTCAATCGGCAGATCGCTTTCAAAGTGAGTTTTGTCGGCAAGCAGAGCGTATACGAGTTGGTGGGAAAACTCTCTTGCAGTTAAAAGAAGCAAATTACCGAGTTTTTTTTGCGCGCTCCCTGCCGTCGGTTGCGAATGAGAGCATGATCTCCCGACAATTCTTCATTTCCGGCATCGTTTCCGCGCAGGCGATCGCCTTTTCGGTCTCTCCCGTATTCCGGTAAAGCAACACGAGGATCCGAGTCGCTTTTGTGACGGTTTCGCTGTCTTTTGCGTCCTGAAGAAGGCGTTCGCAGATTTTGATTGCCTCCGCCCAAAACTCATTGTTGCTATGCCGTTCCGTTTTACCGCAGAGGAATCCTTCCGAATCGTAGTAAACCTC
>CAMZBE010000129.1 GCA_947304475.1 uncultured Clostridia bacterium | reverse complement strand
CTTGACGTGCGTAAAAAGGTCAAGGCGCCGGGACTCGATCCCTCGAAGATCCTCATTTCCGCCGTACATATCCATAACTCCTATACGATGCCCGCCATGATCCCGTTCCCCTACGAGCAGGGTAGAAACTCGCACAAAATGTTTATGGAGTACAAGCCCGCCGAATGCGTCTACGTTCCCGAGGTGACCTCCGACGACTGTTTGTCGACGGATGCGACCGAAGAGTACCTTTCGTCCGCGATCGCGAAGACGGTCGAGACCGCTTGGAAAAATCGCGCCGAGGGCGGTTACGCCGCGGGATTCGGACGCGCCGCCGTCGGTATGAACCGCCGCGTCTGCTATTCCGACGGGACCGCGAAGATGTGGGGCGACGCCGACACGGCGACCTTCACCGAACTCGAGGGCGGAAACGACAACGGCGTCGAGATGCTCTTCATCTATAACGCCGAAAAGAAACTGACCGGCGTCGTCGCCAATATCGCCTGCCCCGCGCAGGTAATGGAGCAGCGTTCGATCATTTCGTCGGACTACTGGGGCAAGGTCAAGATCCTGCTCCGCGAGAAATACGGCAAGGAACTCTTCCTGCTTCCTCTCTGCGCGCCTGCCGGCGACCAATGCCCGCGCGACCTGATCCGCTGGGTAGAGCCCGAAACCCCGATCAAGGACCCGAACGTCATCCGCGTCAACCCGAAACCCCGCGACGCAGACCCCTCGATGTTCGACGTCAAGGGGACCTGGAAGATCGGTCGCCGCGTGTTCAACGAGATCGCGATGGCGCTTGAAGAGGTCGGGGAGATCAAGACCGACGCCGTTCACCGTCACGTCGTTGAAAAACTCGTTCTTCCGCTTCGCCGCGTGACCGACGCAGAGTGCGCCGCCGCCCAACAGGCGATCAAAGATTTTTTCAAGGGAAGGACCACGCTGAACTATATGGATTCCGCGGCGCTCTACGTCTACGCCGGCACGATCCTGCGCCACAAACTGCAGGAGCACAACTCGACTCTTCCGATCGAGGTGCAGTTCGTGCGGCTCGGCGATCTGGCGTTCGCAAGCAACCCCTTCGAACTCTTCCTCGATTACGGAAACCAGATCCGCGCCCGCAGCGCGGCGCGGCAGACCTTCCTCCTCCAGCTGACCAACGGCTCTCTCGGCTATCTGCCGACCGAAAAAGCCGAGAAACACGGACACTACAGCGCCTACGTTTCGAGCGGCTACGTCGGTCACGAGGCGGGCGCGCTCCTCGTTTCGGAGTCGCTCGACGCCATCAACCGTTTGTTCGATATTTTCTGATTAACAGAAAGGATAGGGTATTACAATGGGAAAAATCGGTTTCGTAGGATTCGGAGAGGTCAATACTCCGGTCGACGTCATCATCCGGAAATGCAAAGCCGCGGAGGCGGCGCTGAAAGAGGAGGGACTGGATCTCGTTTCGGTCTATCCCGTCGCCGACGATTATGAGGAAAAACAGGTGAAGGACGCCGTGAAGCGCCTTTCCGCCGAGCAGTTCGACGCGTTGGTCGTCTGCGTCGCCGGTTGGATCCCGACGCACGCGGTCGTGAAGGTCACCGAGCAGTTCCGTCATCTTCCGATGGTGCTGTGGGGGCTCTGCGGCTGGTACGAGGGCGACCGTCTTGTCACGACCGCCGATCAGGCGGGCACGACCGGTCTCCGCGCTACCTTTGAGGGGCTCGGATACACCTTCAAGTACGTTTACGACGTAATGGGCAAGAAGACCAAGAGCGACGTCGTCGCCTCTTACTGCCGCGCCGCCGTCGCCGCCAAGGAAATGCGGAGCGAGAAGGTCGGTATGGCGGGCTACCGCGATATGAACCTCTACGGCACGCTCTACGACGGCGTTTCGCTGAAACAGAAGACCGGCATCGAGATCGAGACCTTCGAGATGCTCGAAATGCAGCAGAGATACGAGAAGATCACCGACGTCGAGAAGGAAAAGGTAGTCGAGGAACGGATCAAGAAGTGGCACTTCATGAAACCCGCGAACCCCGACTCGATGAAGAAGGCGGCGGGGTATTATCTCGCGGTCAAGGCGATCGCCGAGGAACGGAACTACCGTTCGATCTCGATCAAGGACGTCGACGGAATGAAGAAACTCTGCGGCTTCCCGCCTGCACCGATCTTCATGCTTCTTTCCGAGGACGGATACACCACGATCCCCGAAAACGAGTGCCTCGGCGCGGTCACCCAACTGATGATGAACAAACTGACCGGGCAACTCGCCGGCTATCTCGAATTCTACGAATTCTTTGACGAGAGCGTGCTTGCCGGCGTGCCCGACTTCGTCGCCTGCGATATGGTCGACGGCGATACCTACACCGTTCTGCCCGCCGCTTTCGGTCTGCTCGATCAGGGGATCCTGAACGTCTCGAAGGTCAAGACCGGTACGGTCACGATGTCCCGCCTGACCTTCAAGGACGGCAAATATACAATGCAGATCATTCTCGGCGACGGCAAGACGCCCCCGAAATGGGAAGAGTGCGGTTGGGATCAGCCCGCGCCGCAACTCTCGGCTCTGAACATCAAGATCCCCGACGTCGAACGGTTTGCCGAGAACGTCGCTTGCCAGCATTACATCATCACCTACGGCGACAACCGTCAGGCGATCCGCAATCTGTGCGCGATCCTCGGGATCGACGTTCTGGAACTGTAAGACAGTGAAAGAGATGAAGACCTTTCTCGGACTGGACGTCGGTACGACGTCGCTCAAAGCCGCGATCTTCGACGAAACGGGGAAGCGGCTGGGGTTTCGGTCGGTCGACTACACGCTTGACACCGATCCCGTGACCGGAACGATCGAGTTCGACGCCGAGACCTATATCACCATGTGCGAGACCGTGATCGCCGAACTCTGCAAGGAGTGCGGTACTCCCGACGCGCTCTCGGTCGACACGCAGGGCGAGACCATGATCCTCTGCGACGGGGCGGGCAAACCGCTCGCTCCCGCCGTTGTCTGGCTCGACAACCGCGCCGAGCGCGAAGCGGAAGAGGTCAGGCGCGATTTCGGTTCCAAACGCGTGTACGAGATCACGGGGCAACCCGAGATCACCGCGGGCTGGCCTGCGTGCAAACTGCTCTGGTTCAGACGAAACCGCCCCGAGATTTTTGATCAGATCGAAAAGGTATTCCTGCTGGAAGACTGGATTCTTTACCGGCTGACCGGGAACTTCGTGACCGAGCCGACCATCCAGTCCTCGTCTGTCTACTTCGATATCTCGAAGCGCGACTGGTGGCGCGAGATGCTCGACTATATCGGGCTGCCCGAAACCCGTTTTCCGAAGATTTTGCCGAGTATGACGGTCTGCGGGGAATACAAGGGGATCAAGGTCGTGACCGGCGCGCTCGATCAGATCGCCGGAACGGTCGGCTGCGGCGTGACCGACGAGAGCGAGATCAGCGAGATGACCGGGACCATCATGGCGATCTGCGCCATGACCGATACGATCCCCCCTTACGATCCCGCCAGCATCATTCCGTGCCATTTGCACGCGATCGAGGGCAAGTATTGCCGTATCCTCTGGTCAAGTACCGCGGGAATGGCGCTCAAATGGTTCAAGAACGGGTTTTCCGAGAACTATTCGTTCCGCGAACTCGACGAACTTGCCGAAAAGATTCCCGCGGGTTCCGACGGATTGACCGTCCTTCCGTACTTCACCGGTTCGACCATGCCCAAGTATAATCCCGAGGCAACCGCGGTCTTTTCGGGTGTGACGCTCGCCCATACGAGAGGGCATTTCGCCCGTGCGATCATGGAATCCATCGCGTTCCTGCTTCGCGAGGACCTTGCTTATATCGGCGCCGACGCGATCCGCGAGATCCGTATTACCGGCGGCGGCGCGTCAAGCCCGCTCTGGGCGCAGATCAAGGCGGACGTGACCGGTAAAACGCTTCGTACAGTCAGCGAGAGCGAAACGGCGTGCCTCGGGCGCGGATTACGAGGACGCCTACCGGCGTTTCGCCGCGCTCGACGAGAAAATGAACACCATACCGAAAGGAACCGACCATGTATAAGAACTATAAGATCCGCGCCCCGTATTTTGAGATCGGACCCAAATGCTTCATGTGGGGTGAGCGTATGCTCAAACTCGCGAAGAAGATCGACGAGATCGCGGGCAAATACGATCTCGACGTCATCGTGACTCCCCAATACGTCGATATCCGGCTTCTTGCCGAGAATACCGAGAATATCCACGTCTACGCGCAGCACATGGACACGCTGCGTCCCGGACGGGGACTCGGTTCGGTTCTTCCCGAGTCGATCAAAGAGGCGGGCGCCGTCGGCGTCATGCTGAACCACGCGGAGAAGAAACTGACGCTTGACCAGATCCGCGAGAGCATCGCGCGCGCCGACGAGGTCGGACTTGCCTCCATCGTCTGCGCCGACAGCGTGGAGGAGATCCGGCAGGTCGCCCTGATGTCCCCGAACCTGATCGTCGCCGAGCCGACCGAACTGATCGGAACCGGCGTGGCGAGCGATATGGGCTACGTCGTCGACACCATCGAGGCTGTCCGAGCCATCAATCCCGACATCATGGTCCTGCAGGGCGCGGGCATCTCCGGTCCCGAGGACGTGGCGAACGTCATTCGCGCCGGCGCGCAGGCGACAGGCTGCACCAGCGGCGTCATGAAGGCGAAGGATCCCGAGGCGGCGGCGGAAGAAATGCTTTGGACGCTCCGTAAGACCTGGGACGAGGTACACGGAAAATGAACG
>CAMZBE010000128.1 GCA_947304475.1 uncultured Clostridia bacterium | reverse complement strand
AGTGAGCAGGACCGAAAAGCGCGCCCGGGGCGACAGAGGCGAGACCGCCGCCGTCAACTATCTGCGCCGCCGATTCTACCGCGTCCTTTCCCGCAACTTCCGGGCAGGGAACGCCGAGATCGACGTCGTGGCGAAGCGCGGAAAAACGCTGGTTTTCGCCGAGGTCAAGACGCGGCGGCTCGCCCCCGGGGAGAGTTCCCGTCTGACGCGTCCCGCCGCCGCCGTTACCCGCGACAAGCAGGAACATATCGTCCGGGCGGCGAAGATCTGGCTGGCGCAACACCCGAACCGTAACCTCTCGGTCCGCTTCGACGTGATCGAAGTCTACCTGGATCCCGAGAAAAAACGCGACCGCGTGCTCCGTATCGAACAGATCAAGGCGGCGTTCTTCGCATAAATCTCGCCCCTCTCCGCATAAAAGTACCAAAACTACGGAGAGGTGAACCATAATGAAGAAAACCCGTATCCCGGCGCGTCTGACAGTTCTGCACGCCGATACCCCCCTCAAAACCGAGCGTTCCGACCTGCCCCTCTCTTCCTCCGCCCTTGCCCTGCGCCTGACTTCCCCGTCGTTTCCCGGCGGGATCCGCGCGCTTGCGGCAATCTGGTGCCGGGAAGGAGTGAGCGACGCCGAATGTCTGTGCGATCTGTTCCGATTCGCCGCGTCGTTTCGGCGAAGGTGCGGGGCGGCGGGCATTCCGGAAGAGCGCGTTGTGCTCGCGGTCGAGGATCTGCGGCTGATCGGGACCGATCTGTCGGCGCTCGACCGGATTGCACGGGCGGGCGTTCGGTCGGTGATCCCGTTCTGGCGGGGCGAAAACGCCCTCGGGGGCGCGTGGGATACCCGATCGGGACTGACCGGCTTCGGGCGGGCGACGATCGAACGCTGTCTCCTGCTCGGGCTGATTCCCGACGTTTCGCACGCCTCGCGCAAATCGACCGACGAAATACTCTCGGTCTGTGAGAGGGCGAACCGATCCGCGATCGCCTCGCACGTCGCCTTTGACGCGCTCTGTCCGCACGGACGGAACCTGACCGACCGGGACGCGGAAAAGATCGCCGGACTCGGGGGACTGATCGGGATTACCTTTCACTCCCCGCACCTTTCCCCGACAGGGCACGCCGCGATCGACGACGCCGTAAACCATCTGCTCTACGGCTTCGCCCGTTTTCCGGACGCGATCGCGCTCGGCACCGATTTCGACGGAACCGACGAATTGCCTGTCGGACTGCCGTCGACCGACGCGCTCCCCGCGCTCGCCTCCGCCCTTGCTTCGGCGGGGTTGTCCGACGGGGCGATCGACGCGATCTTTTTCGGCAACGCCGACCGGTTTTTTGACCGGGCGGGTTTATAAACGATTGATTTTCCCAAACGAAAGGATAGAAAAATGCTTTACTCCAGCACCCGTTCCGCATCCGGACCGTTCGTCCAGAGCGCCGACGCGATCAAGCGCGGGCTCGCTCCCGACGGTGGGTTGTATATGCCCGCCGAGATCCCGAGGATCAACGAGGACGAACTCGAAGAACTGGCGCGTCTCCCCTACCCCGAGCGCGCCGCCCGGATCCTCGGAAAATACCTCACCGACTATACCGAAGAGGAACTGCTTGCCGACTGCCGTGAGGCGTACGGTGAAGAGCGGTTCCCCGGCGGCGCCGCGCCGCTTTCGGATATCGACGGAAACACCGTCGCCCTCGAACTCTGGCACGGACCGACCTGTGCGTTCAAGGATATGGCGCTGCAGATCATGCCGCGCCTTCTCTCCCGCGCGCTCCGCAAGACCGGAGAGACCAAGACCGCGCTGATCCTCGTCGCCACGTCGGGCGATACCGGCAAGGCGGCGCTCGAAGGGTACCGCGACGTTCCGCAGACCAAGATTCAGGTCTTCTACCCCGCCGACGGCGTGAGCAGGGTGCAGAAACTGCAGATGGCGACGCAGACCGGGAACAACGTCAACGTGACCGCGATCCGCGGCAACTTCGACGACGCGCAGACCGGAGTGAAACGGATCTTCTCGGATCAGGCAATCCGCGAGAAACTCGGACAGGCGGGCGTGATCCTTTCGAGCGCGAACTCGATCAACTGGGGACGGCTGGCGCCCCAGATCGCCTATTACGTCTCGGCGTACTGCGATATGGTGACTTCATCCCGGATCGGAATGGGCGACGTGGTCGACGTGACGGTTCCGACCGGAAACTTCGGCAACATCTTCGCGGCGTATCTGGCGAAGAAGATGGGTGTTCCCTTCGGTCGTCTGATCTGCGCGTCCAACCGCAACGACGTGCTGACCGAGTTTTTCGCCTGCGGCGTCTACGACCGCAACCGCTCCTTCCATACCACGATGTCCCCGTCGATGGATATTCTGATTTCGAGCAACCTCGAGCGGCTTCTGTTCGTCAAGTTCGGCGCGCGGAGATGCAAGGCGCTGATGGATCAACTCGCGTCGACCGGCACCTACGCCCTCACCCACGAGGAACTGACGGCGATCCGCGCCGATTTCGTCGGCTATTCCGCGGACGAAGAAAAGACCGGCGAGGCGATCCGGCTCGCTTGGGAGGCCGGATACCTTGCCGATCCGCATACCGCGGTGGGTTACGCCGCGATCCGGGCTGACCGGAACGCCCGCGACCGTTCGCAGAAGATACTGCTTGCCTCGACGGCGAGCCCCTACAAGTTCGCCGCGAACGTCTTCCGCTGCCTGTCCGGCAAGGAAGCCGCGAGCGACCTGTTGGCGCTTCGTGAACTGTCGGCTCTGACGTCCACTCCGATCCCGGTCCCGCTCCAGGGTATCGGGGAGCGCACCGTCCGCTTTACCGGAACGGTCGCCCCCGCCGAGATGCCCGCGCGGGTGCTCGAGTTCGCGGGACTGTAAATCAGCCCTCGTTCTTCGGACGGAAGGTTGCGCAGACCGTTTCGTCCGAGCAGCAGGCGTCGGTCGGACCGACCGAGATATGCCCTGCCGTACACTCGTTTTTCCCGTCGTTGTACTCGCAGCCCTTCACGTCGCAGGTGATCCCCTTGATCTTCTTGCATGAAGTGCCGCATTCTTTCATTTCGTCGTCTTTCATTTCTTTCTCCTTTTCCGGCATTGTGCCGGGGGAGAGTATGCCCGCCGCGCGGGCGGATTATACGGCGTTCAGCCGAAAGGGGGTGTTCCGGACTTGGCGCTTTTCGCGATCTCGGATCTGCATCTGTCCACCGCAGCCGATACCGACAAATCAATGGAAGTGTTCGGCAAGAAGTGGACGGGTTATACGGAGCGGCTCGAAAAGAACTGGCGCGCGGTCGTGTCCGACGGCGATACCGTCGTGATCCCCGGGGACGTCTCCTGGTCGATCTCGCTCCCCGGAACGCAATCGGATTTCTCCTTTCTGCACGCCCTGCCCGGAAAAAAGATCCTCGGCAAGGGCAATCACGATTTCTGGTGGTCGACCGAGACCAAAATGAACGCCTACCTTTCCTCACTCGGGTTCGACGATATCCGGTTTCTGCACAACAACGCCTTTCTCTGCGACGGACGGATCGTCTGCGGCACGCGCGGGTGGTTCAGCGAGGACGACGAAGGGGCGCACGGCGACTTTGAGAAACTGGTCAACCGGGAGGCGACGCGCCTGCAACTCTCGCTCGACGCGGCAAAGGCAATAGCTGTCATGCTGAAAAACCCCGATAAAGATTGGCGCTATCTCTATGAAAACACCAATGCGAAAGCCCTGCCGATTGCGGCGGTTCCCACCACCTGCGGCACCGGCTCGGAGGTGACAGGCGTTGCCGTACTGACGCGCCACGATTTGAAAACAAAGGTCTCCATGACGCACCGCATTTTTCCGACTCTCGCGCTGGTGGACGGAAAATACATTTTGAATACACCGCACCGCATTATTGTCAACACCGCGATTGACGCGCTGTCGCACCTGATTGAGAGCGTTATCAACACTCTCGCGGACAAATACAGCGATATGGTCGCGTTTGCCGGACTGAACGCATGGCGTGAATGCAAGCCGTTTATTGAAAATGAAACGCCATTGACCGTTGAAGCCGCGCAAAAGCTGATGCACGCGTCCACGCTCGCACGCGCTGAGCTATATGCTGACCTATCAGGCCAATATTCCGCACGGAATCGCTGTCGGCATTTTTCAGGCAAATTATCTCTCCTTTGCCGGAGAAAGCAGAAAAGCCGCTATTCTTCAAGCGGCAGGTTTTTCAAGTATTGATGAACTGAAAGGATTTATTCGAAAGCTTGCTCCGGTTTCCGTTGACAAAGCGCTGCTCGAAAAATCCGCGCAGGCTGTGTTAAACAACCCTCAAAAGCTCCGGCTGTGTCCTCACCCGATTGACAACAATGTAATGGCGAAGCTTATTGACATTTGAAACAGCATTATTTCTTACTGGAGGTGACAATATGGTTTTTGTAACAGGCGACTGTCACAGTGAATTTCAGAAGCTCTCCACCTCTTCTTTTCCGGAACAGAAAGAGATGACAAAGGACGATATTGTCATCATTTGCGGCGACTTCGGTGCGGTCTGGGATTGTAACGGCGTGAGCAATGCGGAGAAGTATTGGCTGAATTGGCTGGATGAAAAACCGTTTACAACTGTCTTTGTCGACGGCAATCACGAAAACTTCGACCGTTTGAACAGTGAGTTTGAGGTTGTGGATTTTCACGGCGGCAAGGCACATAAACTCAACGACAGCGTGTACCACCTCATGCGCGGAGAAATCTTCAACTTTGAGGGAAAGATATTCCTTGCGTTTGGTGGTGCGCGTTCGC
>CAMZBE010000127.1 GCA_947304475.1 uncultured Clostridia bacterium | reverse complement strand
GCGGAAGTCGTCCTCGTATTTCTCGTAGTAGCTGTGGTACTCCTCCTCGGTGAGAAGCTGTTTCTTCTCAAGCGGGGTGGTACCGGGATCAATGACGATATACCGCACGTAGTAAAGCACCTGCTCGAGGAGTTTCGGAGACAGGTCGAGCAGCGTCCCCATACGCGACGGGATCGCGCGGAAATACCAGATGTGGGAGACAGGCGCCGCAAGTTCGATATGCCCCATTCTCTCGCGGCGGACCTTCTTGGTCGTGACCTCGACGTGGCACTTCTCGCAGACCTTACCGACGGCGCGTACCCGCTTGTACTTGCCGCACATACACTCCCAGTCCTTGGTCGGCCCGAAGATCCGTTCGCAGAACAGACCGCCGACCTCGGCTTTCAGGGTGCGGTAGTTGATGGTCTCCGCCTTCGTGACCTCGCCGTGCGACCAACTGCGGATCATCTCGGGAGACGCGAGTCCGATCTGAATGGAATCAAAAACGTTTCTTTCCATAAAACTGTATTGTTCCCCTCTCAACTATCATTTTTCGTTCCGGCGACGCTTCATTCCGCGTCGTCGAAACCGTCGGAACCGTCTTCCGACTCGTACTCGGCGTCCTCTTCGTCGAATTCTTCGTCTTCGTACTCGTCGTCGAAGTCGTCGTCTTCGTCGGACGCTTCCCCGTCCTCGTACTCTTCGGCTTCGCCGTCCACCGCCGCGTCCACTTCACTCAACTGGGTGATGGCGGAGGGGATCTCGTCCTCGGAGAGTTCGGACAGCGCGATCTCGTTGCCGTCGGCGTCGAGAACGCGGATGTTCAGGGCAAGGGATTGCAGTTCTTTGATCAGGACTTTGAAGGATTCGGGGATACCCGGCGTCGGGATGTTCTGTCCCTTGACGATCGCCTCGTAGGTCTTGACACGTCCGGTGACGTCGTCGCTCTTGACGGTCAGGATTTCCTGCAGGGTGTTCGCCGCGCCGTAGGCTTCGAGCGCCCAGACCTCCATCTCACCGAAGCGCTGACCGCCGAATTGTGCCTTACCGCCGAGCGGCTGCTGCGTCACGAGACTGTAGGGGCCGTTCGAGCGGGCGTGGATCTTATCGTCGACCAGGTGATGGAGTTTGAGGTAGTACATGATACCGACCGTAACGGGGTTGTCGAAGGGCTCGCCCGTTCTGCCGTCGTAAAGCGTCTGCTTACCGTCGATGACGACGACCTTCTCGGTCTTCATCAGTTCACGCAGTTTCTCGTCGTCATCGACGATCGACTGGTCGATCCGCTGCAGATCGGGAGCGCCGTTGTCGTTGATAACTTCAATGAAGCACGCTTTCCCCTTGACGCTCTCGCCGGGACGGATGTCGCGGCAGTAGTGCGCCTCGCGCAGGCACTCGATGATGTCGCGCTCGTTCGCGCCGTCGAAGACCGGCGTCGCGATCTTCAGACCGAGGATCTTCGCCGCGATGCCGAGGTGGACCTCAAGCACCTGACCGATATTCATACGGGAAGGCACGCCCAGCGGGTTCAGAACGATATCGAGAGGCGTACCGTTCGCAAGGAACGGCATATCCTCGGGAGGCAGAATCCGCGAAACGACGCCCTTGTTCCCGTGACGGCCCGCCATCTTGTCTCCGACCGAGATCTTTCTCTTCTGAGCGATATAGACGCGGACGACCTTGTTGACGCCGGGAGCGAGATCGTCGGAATTGGATCTGTCGTAGACCTTGACGTCCACGACCACGCCCGACTCGCCGTGCGGCAGCCGGAGCGAAGAGTCGCGCACTTCGCGCGCTTTTTCACCGAAGATCGCACGGAGCAGCCGTTCCTCGGGCGTAAGTTCGGTCTCGCCCTTCGGCGTGACCTTACCGACCAGAATATCGCCGGCGCGCACTTCGGTACCGATCTTGACGATACCTTCGCCGTCCAGATCCTTCAGAGCGTCGTCGCCGACGTTCGGGATCTCGCGGGTGATCTCCTGCGGGCCGAGTTTGGTGTCGCGCGCCTCGATCGAGTATTCCTCGACGTGGATCGAGGTGTAAACGTCCTCGCGGACGAGACGTTCGTTCAGAAGGACCGCGTCCTCGTAGTTGTAACCCTCCCAGGTCATGAAGCCGATCAGCGCGTTCTTGCCGAGCGCGATCTCGCCGTTCGCCGTCGCGGGACCGTCGGCGATCACCTGACCCTTTTCGACCCGTTCGCCGACCGAGACGACGGGGCGCTGGTTGACCGAAGTGCCCTGGTTGGAGCGTTTGAATTTCAGGAAGGGATAGACGTCTTTTCTGCCGTCGTCGGTCAGGATCACGACCTCGTCGGACGCAACGCGCTCGACGACGCCGCCCTCACGGGCGATCACGACCGCGCCCGAGTCGAGCGCCGCCTTGTATTCCATACCGGTCGCGACGATCGGCGCCTCGGTGGTCATGAGCGGCACCGCCTGCTTCTGCATGTTGGAGCCCATCAGCGCACGGGTGTTGTCGTCGTTCTCAAGGAACGGGATCATCGCCGTAGCGACCGAGACCAGCATCTTGGGCGAGGCGTCCATATAACTGATCTTCGAGGCTTCGACCTCGACGATCTCGGACTTATCGCGGGCGATGACGCGGGCGTTGACGAAATGTCCGTCCTCGGTCAGCGGCTCGTTCGCCTGCGCGACGATATAGCGATCCTCGACGTCGGCGGTCATGTATTCGACCTCCTTCGTCACGACGCCGTCCTTCACCTTGCGGTAGGGCGCCTCGAGGAAACCGTAATCGTTGATACGGGCGTAGGTGGCAAGATAGGAGATCAGACCGATGTTCGGACCTTCCGGCGTTTCGATCGGGCACATTCTCCCGTACTGGGTGTAGTGCACGTCGCGGACGTCGAAGGACGCGCGGTCACGCGAAAGCCCCCCGGGGCCGAGCGCCGACAGACGGCGTTTGTGCGTCAGTTCGGCGAGCGGGTTGTTCTGATCCATGAACTGCGAGAGCGGCGAAGAACCGAAGAACTCGCGGATCGCGGTCGCCACAGGACGGGTGTTGATCAGCGTCTGCGGCGTCATTTCCTCGCTGTCGTGAACCGACATACGCTCCTTGATGTTCTTCTCCATACGGGCGAAGCCGATCCGGATCTGGTTCTGGAGCAGTTCGCCGACCGAGCGCAGACGACGGTTGCCGAGGTGGTCGATATCGTCGATCTTGCCGATGCCGTGGGAGAGGCAGATCAGGTAGTTGACCGAGGCGTAGATATCCTCTTTGGTAATATGCTGGGGCGAGAGATCGAAGCGAAGGCGTCTTACCTCGCTCTTGATCCCCTCGACGTTTTCCGCGCCGCCCTCGACGTTCTCGATAATCGAAAGCAGGACAGAGAGGCGGACCTTTTCGCGGATCCCGCAGTCGGCAAGATCGTAGCCGAGCACCCATTCGGGGCGAACGGCGTCGTTGGACATGACCTTGACCGATCTTCCCTGCTCGTCGTAGACGCGGACCGAAGTGACGCACGCCTCTTCGATCGCGGTCGCGAGGTCGGGGGTGATCACGGTCTCGGCGTCGGCGACGACCTCGCCGGTGACGGGGCTGACCGCCGCTTCGGCAAGACGGAAGCCGACGATACGCTCGGCAAGCGCCATCTTCTTGTCGAACTTGTAACGTCCGACGGGCGCGAGGTCGTAGCGTTTGGTATCAAAGAAGGTATTGTTCAGAAGGGTGCGCGCGCTATCAACGAGAGCGGGCTCGCCCGGACGCATCTTGGTATAGATCTCTTTCAGCGCCTCTTCGCCCGGCGTGGTCTTGTTGTCCATCGCCCGGCGGTTGGATTCGTCCTTCGTGAAGGTCGCGGTGAAATACTCCTCTTCACCGAAGGTGTCGATGATATCGGCGTCGGTTTCGGCGCCGAGCGCACGGATCAGGACCGTCACGGGGATCTTCCGGTTCTTATCGATCTTCACCCAGAAGGTATCCGACGAGTCGGTCTCGTATTCCAGCCAGGCGCCGTGATACGGGATCACCGTGCTGGTGTAACTGTGTTTACCGGTCTTGTCCACCGCGGAGTCGTAGTACATACCCGGCGAACGGACGAGTTGCGAGACGACGACGCGCTCCGCACCGTTGATGACGAAGGTGCCGTTGTCGGTCATCAGGGGGAAGTTCCCCATGAAGATCTCGTGCTGCTTGATGTCGTGCGTTTCCAGATTTGTCACACGGACGCAGACCTTGAAGGGCGCCTCGTAGGTCACGTCGCGCTCCTTGCATTCCTCGACCGAGTAGCGGGCGTTCGGATCGATCGAATAACTCACGAAGTCGACCTGCGTCTTCCCCATGAAGTCGACGACCGGCGACGCGTCGCGAAGCACCTCGTCCATGCCGACGTCAAGAAACCACTTGAACGATTTCTTCTGTACCTCGATGAGGTTCGGCATCTCGAGGACGTCCTCGATCTTGGAAAAACTCTTCCGCTCGGTTTTCCCGAAATACTGGGATTTCAGTTGCATAGAAAGAAACACTCCTTCTTCGATTTTGCCTTTCCCGCGGGGACCGCGCTCTCTCTTTGCCCCCGCCGCGTTTTCCCGATTTCTTACAGAAATCAATGCAAAATTTTCAGTCTTTTTACAATGTTCACAGAAAATTTACAATGTTTTTTATGCCGGGGAAAAGAGGCGAAAAGCACAGATTAAGCGATTTTAATGCAGTTTATTATTGTATCATAGCCCGCGCGGTTTGTCAACCCTCTTTTTTCAAAACAAGAAAAATTTTTCGTACCCCGGAAAGGGGCGTGAAAAGACGGTTTTGCGTTCCTCTATAATAAGGAAGAAAAGCGCCCGAAAAGGCGGTTTCCGTCCCTTGCGCGAGCG
>CAMZBE010000126.1 GCA_947304475.1 uncultured Clostridia bacterium | reverse complement strand
GGAGGCGCGCTCCGCCGCCGAGACCATCGGCGACGATGCCGCGTCCATCATCTCCATCTTCTGAAGGAGGTCCCCGTGTTAGAGAGTTTGACCGAAAAACTTGCCAACGCGTTCAAGCGTTTCCGCAATAAAGGAAAACTGACCGAAGCCGACGTGCGCGAGGGGATGCGCGAAGTCAAGCGCGCTCTGCTCGAGGCCGACGTCAACTTCAAGGTCGTGCGCGACTTCATTTCCGACGTGACCGAACGCGCCGTCGGGCAGGAAGTGCTCGAAAGTCTGCTCCCCGCGCAGCAGATCGTCAAGATCGTCAACGAGGAACTCATCAAACTGATGGGCAGTGAGACTGCGAAACTCGAGATCTCCCCCAAACCTCCGACGGTCGTGATGATGGCGGGGCTTCAGGGCGCGGGCAAGACCACCCACGCCGCCAAGATTGCCAAACTGATGAAGAGCAAGGGGAAAAATCCCCTGCTCGTCGCCTGCGATATCTACCGTCCCGCCGCGATCGACCAGTTGAAGATTGTCGGAGAGGCGGCAGGAATCCCGGTCTTCTCGCTCGGGAACAAAGTCAGCCCAGTCGAGATCGCGAAAGCCGGCGTCGAACACGCGAAGAAAAACGGCTACGATATGGTGTTCCTCGATACCGCGGGGCGTCTGCACATCGACGACGAACTGATGGAGGAACTCGAGAAGATCCGCGATCAGGTCGAGCCGACCGAGATCCTGCTCGTCGTGGACGCGATGCTCGGACAGGACGCCGTCAACGTGGCGAAGACCTTCAACGAGCGGCTGGAATTGACCGGCGTGGTGCTGACCAAACTGGACGGCGACACGCGCGGCGGCGCGGCGCTCTCGGTACGCTACGTGACCGGAAAACCCATCAAATTCATCGGCACCGGCGAGAAACTCGATATGATCGAGCAGTTCCACCCCGACCGTATGGCGTCGAGAATCCTCGGAATGGGCGACGTACTCTCCCTGATCGAGAAAGCCGAAGCCGCCTACGACGCGAAGACCGCCGCCGAGATGGAAAAGAAACTGCGTGAGCAGACCTTCACGCTCGAGGACTTCCTCGTTCAACTGCGGCAACTCAAGAAGATGGGCAATATCGAACAGATCCTCGGTATGATGCCGGGCGTCAACGCGAGCGCCCTGAAGGACGCGAACATCGACGAAAAGCAGACCGCGAAAACCGAGGCGATCGTCCTCTCGATGACCAGGCAGGAACGTATGGATCCCTCGGTGATCGGCGGATCGCGCCGTCGCCGGATCGCGAAAGGAAGCGGCACCACGGTCGAGGACGTCAACCGTCTCTTGAAGCAGTTTGACCAGATGAAGAAACTGATGAAGCAATTCTCCGGCAAACGGGGAATGCGCCTTCCCGGCATGGGAAGGTTCGGGGTTTGACGAAAGCCGTCTTCCCCACTCTAACCAACGGATTTGATCAAAATCAAATATATAAACATTTTTGGAGGAAACGAAAAATGGTCAGGATCAGACTCAGAAGAACCGGAAGCAAGAAGAACGCGAGTTACCGCATCGTCGTCGCTGACGAGCGTTCGCCCCGCGACGGGAGATTTATCGAGGAACTCGGTTACTACAACCCCCTCTCGAACCCCGTGGAACTGAAGGTTGACGTCGAACGCGCGAACGACTGGATCAAGAAGGGCGCGCAGCCGACCGAGACGGTCAGATCGCTTCTGAAGAAAGCCGCCGACTGAAACGGGTGGTATCGGAATGGATCTGAAACAGGTACTTGCCGACATTGCCCGCGCCATCGTCGATAACCCCGACGCCGTCACCGTTGAGGAGACCGTCGAAGGCAACGACGTGACGCTCGTTCTGCGCGTCGCGGACGACGATACCGGCATGGTGATCGGACGCAAAGGTCGCATCGCTCGTGCGATCCGCAGTCTGATGAAAGCCGCCGGGAACACCGAAGGCAAAAAGGTCAACGTAGAAATCGAGTAAGGAGACGGGGACAATCGCCCAACGCGGTGAGTCCCCGTTTTCGCCCCCAAAAACCGACGGGCGTCCGCCCGGAAAGGATCGCACTATGCCGAACTATCTGATGGCGCTGGATCAAGGGACGACCAGTTCCCGCTGCATCCTCTTTGACGCGAGCGGCAGGATCGTCGCGTCCGCCGCGCACGAGTTTCCGCAATACTTCCCCCGCGAAGGGTGGGTGGAACACGATCCGATGGAGATCTGGTCGTCGCAGATCGGCGTCGCGTCCGAAGCCCTCTTAAAAACCGGGGCGACCTGGCGCGACGTGGCGGCAATCGGGATCACCAACCAACGCGAGACCACGATCGTCTGGGACAAGAAGACCGGCGTTCCGGTCTGCCGCGCGATCGTCTGGCAATGTCGCCGCACCGCCCCGCGCTGTGAGGAACTGCGGGAGAAGGGCTACGCCGCCGTGATCCGGGAGAAGACCGGGCTGCTGCCCGATCCCTACTTCTCGGCGACCAAACTCGAATGGATCTTTCAGAACGTCCCCGGCACGCTTGAACGCGCCAAACGAGGCGAACTCTGCTTCGGAACGGTCGACTGCTGGCTGCTCTGGAAACTGACCGGGGGGCGCGTCCACGCGACCGACGTCTCGAACGCGTCCCGGACCATGCTCTTCAACATCCACACGCTCACCTGGGACGACGAACTGCTCGAACTGTTCGGGATCCCGCGCGCGATCCTGCCGACCGTGCTTCCCTCTTCGGGACTGTTCGGCTACGCCGATCCAGACGTGCTGGGGGCGGGAATTCCGATCACCGGCGTCGCGGGGGATCAGCAGGCGGCGCTCTTCGGCGAGGGGTGCCATACGCCCGGGACCTTGAAGAACACCTACGGCACGGGCGGATTTCTTCTTCTGAACACCGGGGAGAAACCCGTCATGCAGGACAAGGGACTGGTGACGACGGTCGCCTGGCAGATCGGGAAGCGCGTACACTACGCCCTCGAGGGTTCGGTCTTCGTCTGCGGTTCGGCGATCCAATGGCTGCGCGATCAACTCGGACTGATCAAGACGGCGGCGGAGAGCGAAAAACTCGCCCGCAAGGTCGAGGATACCGGCGGCGTCTATCTCGTCCCCGCGTTCACGGGACTGGGCGCTCCCTACTGGGATCCGGCGGCTCGCGGACTGCTCATCGGGATTACCCGCGCGACCAACCGCAACCATATCGTCCGCGCCACGCTCGAGTCAATGGCGTACCAGACCGACGAGATGATCCGGCTGATGGAGAAAGTAACCGGCAACGCGATCCCCGAACTACGCGTTGACGGCGGCGCGTCCGCCAACCGCTTCCTGCTTGAATTTCAGGCGGATCTGTCCGGGATCCCGGTCGTGCGCCCCGCCTGCATCGAGTCGACCGCGTTCGGCGCCGCCGCGCTCGCCGGGATCGGGATCGGGCTCTACAAATCCGAAAAAGAGGTCGCTTCCCTGATCTCCGAAGACACGCGGATCAAACCGCAAAAGGACGACGCGTGGAGAAAAGAGAAGACCGCCGCGTGGGAACGCGCGGTCAAACGGTCGCTCAAGTGGTCGGAATAAAAAACTGCCGCGCGTAAATCCGCGCGGCGTGAAAAAGACCGTTCCGTTTTCACGGAACGGTCTTCTTTTCGTCAGTCCTTCACGACGAACTTCTGCAGTTTCTCAAGAAGTTCCTCGGCGTGGTCTCCGTGCACCGTCATCTTGATCGGGCTGGAGAGGTCGAGACTGAAAATCCCCATAATGGATTTCCCGTCCACGACGTAACGTCCGCTTGCGAGATCGATCTCGTGACGGGCGGAAGCGGTGACGATCTCGACGAATTCGCGCACGTCGGAGATCGTGGACAGACGGATCATTCTTTCATTTTTCATAAAAACCACCCCCCTTTCGGTCGGAACATCGACAAACAGATTATAGCACAGCGCCGCCGCCCTGTCAAGTGGCGGCGGCGCTGAAAAAAGGTTTTCTTACTCTTTCGCGGCGGCGGTCGCGTCTTCCGCGGCGGTTTCCTCCGCGGCGGGGATCGCGAAGGTCTCGTCGCGGTTGAGGGAGTCGAAGATCTCGTCGACCTTCGCTTTATCCGGCGCGGGCGTCAGCAGACTGACGATCGGGACGATCACAAGCCCGGCGAGCATGGTGAACGCGCCGCAGTTGATCGGCGATTTCAGCCAGGCGGGATAGATCGACGGCGCAAACATATTGAGACACATATTCACGCATCCGAAGGCGAAACTCACCCACACCGACGCCTTGCTTGTGCGCTTCCACCACAGACCGTAGAGGAAGGGAGCGAGGAAGGAACCGGCGAGCGCGCCCCACGAAAGTCCCATCATTTGCGCGATGAACTTCACCGTGCCGCCACTCTTGTACTGGAAGATGGCGATGGCGGCGGAGATGGCGACGAACACCGCAACCAGGATCCGCATGGTGAAAAGTTGCTTTTTCTCGTGCATTTTCTTGACGATGCAACCCTTGATCAGGTCGAGCGTCAGGGTGGAAGACGAGGTCAGAACCAGCGAGGAGAGCGTCGACATGGACGCCGCAAAAACCAGGATCACGACAACGCCGATAAGGAAGTCCGGAAGCGTCGCGATCATAGCGGGAATGATCGCGTCGTACCCCTCGGACGCGACGTCGACGTTAAAGAGCCGTCCGAAGCCGCCGAGAAAGTAGCACCCGCCCGCCACAATCAGGGCAAAGACCGTCGAGACAACGGTGCCGGTGCGGATCGAGCGGCTGTCGCGGATGGCGTAGAACTTGCCGACCATCTGCGGAAGTCCCCAGGTGCCGAGCGAAGTCAGGATAATGACCGCGAACAGCGAGAAGGGATCGGGACC
>CAMZBE010000125.1 GCA_947304475.1 uncultured Clostridia bacterium | reverse complement strand
TCTTACGACGCTCTTTGACGGGGAAGGATCGTTCCGCGACGTTCTGATCGCGACGACCTACTCGCTGTCTCCGCTGCCCCCGCTCCTCGTGATCTCGACGTTGCTGACGCGCGTCCTGACACAGGCAGAGGGACCGATCGCAACCAAACTCATTCCCATTTTCGCGTATATCTGGGTAGGATTTCTGCTCTTCTTCGGAATGCTCGTGACACACGGTTACTCGTTGCCGAAGAACATCGTCACCACGCTCGGTACGATCGTGACGCTCGCGGTTCTGATCTTCGTTGCCAGCCTTTTCTCGACGCTGGTCGGCAAGATGGTCCAGTTCGTTGCGAACATCGTCATAGAAATCGGAGCACGAACGTAAAGGAGGAACAACGGTATGAAGAACAAATTAATTGCCATTCTGCTCGTCGTTCTGACTTTGTTCGGAGCGTTGATCCTTCCGGTGTCGGCTGATGAAGCAGAATACGAAAAAGCGACCGCGTTCGCCGAGAAGAACGAAGATCCGGACGACGCGGAGAGAAAACACTTCAGCGACGTGACGAGAAAACTGACCGTCGAGATCGCCGAGGGCTATACCGAACTGTACGCGCAGACCGAGAAATATCAACTCTTCTGCAACAAGTACACCGGCGAGGTGTATCTGCGCGACCGCACGACGGGGCAGTACCTCACGACCAACCCGGTCGACGTCGGCACGGCGCAGCAGGCGGATAAACTCTCGCAGGTCTGGCTCTCGTTCAAGACCTTCGAGACGGGAACCGCACAGGTCAGTTACAACAGTTTCACGATGGCTGCCAAGAAGGGGCAAATTTCCGTCAGCCGTATCCGGGGCGGTATCCGCGTCGAATACACGATGGGTGACGTTACCAGCCGCTATATCGCGCCGCAGGCGATCCTCGAGAGCGATTACGTCTCGACCATCCTCGGTCCGTATCAGCAGCACATCCTGGACATTCTGAACTATGAGTTCCTGACCACCCGCTTCAGCACCTTCGTCAACAAGGGCGACAACGAGGGGGACGCGGTCTACAAACAGTTGGACGAACTGACGATCAAGGCCGATCCGAAGGAGTTCAAGGCGGACCTTGACCGTATTCTCGGTACGCCCTCCCCGGTCGAACACAACAAGAACGTCAACTCGCGGTTCCGTTTCGATTACAAGACCGTGAGGGACAAGATCATCAAAGATCTCAAGAGCACCGATCCCGCCGTCGTTGCGGCGGCACAAGATCTTCAGGAGAAGGTACTCGAAGAGATCCGGATCCTGATCCCGACGCAGGAACTTCCGTTGCCGCACGAGTCCACCGTCGCGGTGAAACTCAACGACTTGTATAAGGATTTCGGTAACTTTACCGCCTCGTACGAGAACATCGTCGATCTGAATAAGTACTACGACGATAACGGCAAACCTACCGACGAAGCCAAGGTCGCCGAGTTGAAAAAACAGTATTCGGTTCTTGACTACGATCTGCAACCGGGCGAAAAGTATCCCCTGATCCGGACCTTGAGTTTCTCGCGGGACGACAGTGAGGCGAGCACAATCCGGCGTTTCCAGAAAGTTCAGAAATACTTTACCGACGCGATCCCGGACTATACTCTCGCAATCATGCTTACGCAGGAAGAGAAGGTCGGGTTCGAGCCGTTGATCTTCGATAACCCGCTATTCCGTTGTGCGCTCGAGTACACGCTCGACGATACCGGCGTAACGGTGGACGTTCCCGCGTCCTCGATCATCTTCGACGAGTCGAAGTACGAATTGACCGAGTTCTCGTTCCTCCGCTACTTCGGCGCGGGCAAGACCGAAAACACAGCCGTCAACGACGGTTACATCTTCTATCCCGACGGAAGCGGCGCTCTGATCTACAACAAATCCATTCCGTCCAGCGCCGTTCTGAACCAGCCGATCTACAGTTACGACTACACGTTCAAATCTCTGGCGTTGAGTGATACAGGCGACTCGGTCAGTTCCAGTCAGGCGATCCGTTTGCCGGTCTTCGGCGCGGTCAACAACGTGCGGACCGGGACCGACGGGGAAGGGAATGCGATTTACAATCACGTCGGTTATCTTGCCATTCTCTCCGAGGGCGAGACGCTCGGGCGGCTCTACACGAAGAGACTGGACGACGGCGGGGCATACGTCGGGGCGTACGCGTCCTACACGCTTCGTTCGACCGATAACTATTCGTTCAGCAGACTTGCGGCGGGTAGCACGATGGCGGTCACGGCGGACTTCAAGTACACCGGATTCTTCACGCATAAATACGTCATGCTGACCGACGACACGCTGAACCCCGACGGGTACGGCTACCGCGCCGATTACGTCGGTATGGCGACGGCGTACCGCGATTATCTGTTGGGACGCGGCGATCTTGCCGCTCTTGACGCCGCAGAACTCGAGGAGCGTCTCCCGCTCTTCTTCGAGACCTACGCGACCGTCAAAAAGAAGGATACGATCCTTTCGTTCCCCGTTTTGGTCGACGAGCCGCTGACTTCGTTTGCGGACGTGCAGACCATCGGAAACCAACTCCGCGAGGCGGGCGTCTCGAACGTCAAGTTCCGCTTGATGGGCTACTACAACGACGGGTACTACGGTTACTATCCGAAACGCATCAAGTGGTTGAAGGAGGTCGGAGGCAAGAAGGGCTTCAAAGCCTTGATGGAATACGTCTCCGAACACGAAGAGGACGGGCTCGACGTATTCACCGACGTCGATCTGCTCTACTCTTACCGGTACTCCGGCATCGGCTCTATCTCGAAGAAGAAGTACCTCGTACGCGCCATGGACGACCGCTACGTCCAAAAGATTGTGTACAGTACGATCTCCCGTAGTGTAGGGCAGACTTACGGCGGAGTGGTCTCTGTTTCCAAACTGATCGAACTCTACAACAAGTTCGACAAGAAGTTCTCCAAGTTCAAGTCGACCTCGGTCGCGCTCGCCCATATCGCGGAGGATCTGTCTTCCAACTTCAACGAGGACGATTACTTCACCCGCGAACAGGCGAAGGGGTATACCGTCGAGTTCCTCAAGACAGCGTCCGATAAGTACACCGTGTTGTCGACCGGCGGCAACATCTACGCGATTCCGTACGTCGACTATCTGCTCTCGGCGCCGATCGACGGAAGCCATTACAACTTCGTTTCGCGCACCGTTCCGTTCTTCGGAATGGTGATGCACGGCTCGATCCAGTATGCGGGCACGGTGTTCAACGAGACGGGTAACCCCGACTACGAACTCCTGCGCGACATCGAGAGCGGTGCGGCTATGTACGTCATTCTGGTTTATCAGAACACCGATCTGATGAAGGAAAGTCCCGACGGTTACCTGATC
Organism: uncultured Clostridia bacterium; assembly: GCA_947304475.1. Lineage (GTDB taxonomy): Bacteria > Bacillota > Clostridia > Oscillospirales > CAG-272 > UBA1740. The sequence continues at coordinate 1,517 of CAMZBE010000125.1, read as the reverse complement.
GAGCACTACTCGGCGAACTACCAGATCTGGCACGACGATCTGATCTCCTACTACGACATCCTCGACTACGCGATCGGCGATATGCAGACCTGGTTCATCGTCGATCACCAGTTCATCAACGCCGAACGGAAGGTTCAGGAAGATGAGAAGGAAGCGGATGTCAAGATACTTGAAGAAGAGTACTTCACGCTTCTGAGACGGCAGTTGGAAGACCGGTACGTCGAGCGCAACAAACTTCTCCGGTACCTCTGGTACCTTGAACTGGCTCCCGACGCAACCGAGCGAAACAAGCGCATCAATACGCTCGGACAGGCGATGCTCAAGGGCAACACCTACGGGACGGAACCGATGAACCGGATCAAGGAGGTCATCGAGGAGATCCGGGGCAATTACGATCCCGGAACCGACGACAAGGACATCGCAGCCGACGCGTTGAGGAAACTGATCGATCCTGCCGATCCCGATTACACCTACTCGACGGCGATCGGGCAGAAAGTCGGAATCACCATCGACGTCGACGCGATCCTCGCGGATGCCGAAGAGCAACTCAACGCGGTGCCGAGCGATTGGCTCCGTGAACAGATCGAGGCGCTCGAGGCTGAGTACGAGTACACGGAAGCCGACGGAGTGATGCCCTTCACGATCAGCGGCGTCGACGGTTACGCGACCAAGACCAAGAACAGTTTCGTAACCGACTCCGAGGCGGACGATCCCGCGTACAAGAAGACCACCTACACCATCGACGACGGTTCGATCGTGCTCGTCACCTACTCGAACGGCACCGATACGGTCCGCATCATGCTCAACTTCAGTATCTTCACCGTGACCGTGAAATACGACGGTGAGACCTACACCCTCGGCAAATACGACTTTGTCCGGATTGATCCCCGTGCAGACGGGAAGACCGATCCGAGAACACGGTAAAGGAGGACGAAGAACAAATGACGAATTCACAAAACGTCAAACTGAAACTCCCGAAATTCGGTCATCCCTCGCTTGCCGAGCGGAAGGCTCTTAAGGGTTGGCTCTTCGTCCTGCCCTTCGTGATCGGGTTTGTCCTCGTATATCTTCCGATCATCATTGACTCGATCTGTTTCAGTTTCATGTCGGTCGATATCAAACTGGACGCGTCGGGCAACGCCTACACGCAGGTCAACTCTCACGGCTTCGAATTCTACAAGAAAATGTGGGGAGACTCCAGTTTCACGAAATCGTTGCTCACCGGTCTCCGCGATCTGGCACTTGAGGTTCCCGCAGTCGTTATCTTCTCGCTTTTCATCGCGGTTATCCTGAACCAGAAGATGCTCGGGCGCGCCGTGTTCCGTGCCATCTTCTTCGTCCCGGTCATTCTTTCTACCGGTTTGATGGAAGACCTTACGGCAAGCAGTTATTCCGGAGAGGAAGCGGGGATCGACGACGGAACGGGCGAAAATTCCACAGACCAGTTCCTGACGATGATCGACATTCAGGGCCTGTTCGGCATGATGGCGGTCGGCTCGACGTTGGTCAGGAGTATC
>CAMZBE010000124.1 GCA_947304475.1 uncultured Clostridia bacterium | reverse complement strand
AGAACGCTCTGCTGATCTCCCTCGAAGAGCCGCCCGCAGGAGTTCTGATCCTTCTGCTCGCGGAGTCCGCCGACGGGCTTCTCCCCACGGTACGCAGCCGGGTGCAGACGCTGCGGCTCGAACCGGTACCGAACGACAACGTACGGAAATACCTGCTTCGCGTTTCACCCGAGGCACGCAAACTCGAAAGCGAGGGCGGGGGAAAACTTGACGCCGTCATCGCGGCGTCGCACGGACGGATCGGCGTAGCGCTCGCCTACCTGACGCCCAAGCGCGAAGCGGCTCTACTCAAAATGCGCGAGACCGTTTCCAACGTGATCGGTGCGGCGGCAAGCGACGCACGGTACGCTGACGTCTGCCGCGCGGTATTCGCCCTCCCGACCAAGCGCACCGAACTGGCGGCGCATTTCGTCCCCTTGATCGAGGCGATACGGGACCTGATCGTCCTGAAACGCTCGCCCGACGCTCCCCTGCTCTTCTACGTTGACCGTGCCGGCGCGCGTGAACTTGCCGACAGAGCCGACTATCTCCGGCTGGTGAAGATCTACGACGCCTGCCGCGACGCATCGGACGCCGTGGACGCCAACGGGAACGTGCAAACGGTTTTGACCTCGTTTGCCGTCGCCCTCAGCCGACAAAACTGACAATCCAAACGAAAGGATCCCTGCCCCGGCAGGAAACGAGTATGAACGAACAGGAACTCGAACAGAAGACAACGGTTTCCGAAAACGCCGAAGCGGCGCAGCCGACCGAAACTCCGAAAGTTAAGGAAACGGTCGAGGTAGTCGACGTCGCCTTCCGCAATTCGGGAAAGAACTATTTCTTCGCCCCCGGCGATCTGACCTTCTCCCTCGGGGAAAAGGTGATCGTCGAGACGGCGCGCGGCATCGAACTCGGCAGGATCGCGCAGACGGCGCACCGCGTCGACGCCGACCGGATCACCCAACCCTTAAAAAAGGTGATGCGCAAAGCGACGCCCGACGATATCGAGCGTTCCGACCGCAACCGCGAACTCGAGGTTTCCGCCGCCGAGATCGCGCAGAAGAAGATTGAAGCGCGCAAACTCGAAATGAACCTCGTGGACGTCGAATATACCTTCGACAACAGCAAACTGATTTTCTACTTTACCGCCGAAAGCCGGGTGGATTTCCGCGAATTGGTGAAGGATCTTGCCGGGATATTCCGGACGCGGATCGACCTTCGGCAGATCGGGATCCGCGACGAGGCGCGTATGGTTGGCGGGCTCGGCTCCTGCGGCCGTCCCTTCTGCTGCACGTCGTTCCTTTCCGATTTTGCGCAGGTCTCGATCAAAATGGCGAAGGAACAGAACTTTTCGCTCAACTCTGCGAAGATCTCGGGCGCGTGCGGACGTTTGATGTGCTGCCTGCGCTACGAGCACGAAAGTTACGAAGCCGCCCTGAAACTCGTCCCCCCGAATAACTCCTACGTCGAAACGCCGAACGGCAACGGAACCGTCACCGAGGTCCGCCCGCTCGCCGAGACCGTCCGCGTCAAACTCGACGACAAGCCCGAGGCGCCGAAGATCTATCCCGTCTCGGAGATCAAGGTCCTGCGCTCCGGTAAAAAAGGCGGCGGGAAGGATCAGCAGAAGCCCGCCCAAAAAGAACAGACGGACAAGCAATAACCGAGTCCCGCGTCATCTTTTTGAGAAAAATCGCGTTACCCTCTTGACTATTGCAAAAATTATGATAGAATGAAAATACCACTTAACGGAGGTGTTAAAATGGCTTACAAAATTACCGACGATTGCATCAAGTGCGGCTCCTGCGAGTCCGAGTGCCCGGTCGGCGCGATCAGCGAAGGCGACGGCAAATACGTGATCAACGCGGACGAGTGCCTCGAATGCGGCGCTTGCGCGGGCGTCTGCCCTGTCGGCGCGCCTGTGAAGGAAGACTGATTACCATCGTCCCGCGTCTTACATAGACGGGACCGGGGACGAAGCGGGCATTGCCCCTTCGTCCCTTTTTCCTTATCCGAAATCACGCGAAAGGAGACCGATATGACGTCGCCAGACGGACTGCGCCTCGATACGGTGAACGAGGACCTGAAACTCTATCAGTACCGCGACGGTCTGACCTTCGGGACCGACGCTCTGCTCCTTGCCGCATACGTCCGAGGGGACGCCGGGGCGCGGGCGATCGAGTTCGGCGGCGGGACCGGGATCGTCTCGCTCCTGCTTGCCGTGCGGAACAAAGTCAAAACGATCCTTTCGCTTGAAGCGCAGACAGAATACGCCGAACTGATCGAACGAAACGTCGCCTTGAACGGATTGCAGGGACGCGTAATCTCGGTTTACGGGGATCTGCGCGAATCGGACGCCGTTTCAGGCGACTGTTACGATCTCGTCGTGACCAACCCGCCTTACCTGCCCGTCGGCGCCGGGTTTCCCAACCTGTCGGACAAGAAGAACGCGGCGCGGCGCGAACTGCGCGGCGGGATATTTGATTTCTGCCGTTCGGCGGGCGAAAAACTGCGTACGGGGGGGCGCTTTTACTGCGTGTACCTCCCCGACCGTCTCCCCGATCTTCTTACGGCGATGCGCGGTGCGGGGATCGAAGCCAAACGGCTGACCGTCGTCTCCGCGGATCCCGCGGCGCTCCCCTCGCTCGTTCTGGTCGAGGGACGCCGAGGCGGCGCGCCCGGAATGAAAATGACGCGTCCGCTCTTCCTCTTTTCCGACGGGCGGCACGAAGCCCCTTCCCCCGAAATGCAATTCATTCTCGACACGGGAGACTTCCCCGTCGGTTTCGGAAACGGAACCGATCCGAAAGAGAAAGGAAAGAACCAATGAGCCACGAAAAGAAGAGCATCGGAGAAACCGGAGAAAAGAACCGGGTGGAACCCGGCACCCTCTATCTCGTCGCCACGCCGATCGGCAACCTGTCGGATCTATCCGACAGGGCGAAAAAAGTGCTGGCTGAAGTCGATTTCGTTGCTGCGGAGGACACCCGCAACTCCGGGAAACTGCTTGCCTGCTTCGGGATCAAAAAGGAAATGATCAGTTATTTCGAGCACAACAAGCGCGAGCGGGGCGGGATCATTCTCGACCGCGTGGCGGCGGGGGAAGCCGCGGCGCTCGTGACCGACGCCGGAATGCCCGCGATCAGCGATCCGGGAGAGGATATCGTACGGCTCGCCGCCGAGCGGGGGATCCGCGTCACGATCGTGCCGGGCTGTTGCGCCGCGGTCAGCGCGCTTGCCCTTTCGGGGCTTGCGACCGGGCGTTTCGCCTTCGAAGGTTTCCTTTCGACCAACCGTCACGAACGCACCGAGCGGCTCGCCGAAGTAAAAGACGAGCGCCGCACGCTGATCTTCTACGAGGCGCCCCACAAACTGAAGAACACGCTCCGCGACCTTTGCGACCTGTTCGGCGAAGACCGGAAGATCACGCTCTGCCGCGAGATGACCAAGATCAACGAGGAGATTACACGCACGACGCTCGGCGATGCCGTTGCGCTCTACGAAACGAAGGAGCCCCGGGGCGAATACGTCCTGATCGTCGAGGGTGCGGCGGAAGCCGGGATCGCAAAAACCGACTGCAATAAGGACGCCGCGGCGCTCTCGTCTCTTTCTCCCTCCGATCACGTCGCGCATTATACCGACGCGGGCATGACCAAAATGGACGCCGTAAAAGCCGCGGCGAAGGACAGAGGAATGACCAAGAGCGAGTTCTACGATCTGTTGCAAAAGGACAGGGCGGAAGATTAATAATCCCCCGCCCCGTCCGACCAAGTTTGTCTATCTTTTTTCATTTTCGCTCTTGACAAACCGCCCGCGATATAGTACAATATAATCCGCTACGCAGATGTAGTTCAATGGTAGAATATCAGCTTCCCAAGCTGACTACGCGGGTTCGATTCCCGTCATCTGCTCCAAAAAAACAGGCGAGGGTGCGTGAGTGCTCTCGCCTGTTTTTTTGGAGCGGCAAAGCAAGCGAACCCGGGTTGCGCATTCCTTCGTTTCCATTTCAAAAAAGAAATGGCGCAAACGCGGGTTCGCATTTGCGCCGAAGAGCGCGTCAAGTTTACTTGTAAGCGGCGAGGCGCAAAATACTCGCCTTCGGCGAGATTCCCGTTTCCCGCTTCGAATTCTTTCATCGTCCGTTATTCCCCTTTCCGCTCTTGCAATCCGCCGTCGGATATGGTATGATGATAACGGCACAAAAACAAAAACCCGTTCACCGAAAGACGGGAAACGGGTTTCTGGAGCTGGTGGTGAGATTTGAACTCACGACCTGCTGATTACGAATCAGCTGCACTGCCCCTGTGCTACACCAGCAAACGGATCTGTCGCAAATCCGGGGTTTATTCTATCACGATTTCGGGCGTTTGTCAATACTTAAAACGAAAACGGAAAGGTTTTTTATGAATTTGTGCAATCCCCGGGTAATCCGGGAACTGATGGCGGAAGCCGGGATCCGGTTCAGGCGCGACCTCGGGCAGAATTTTCTTATCGATCCGACGGTCCCCGAAGAAATCGCGGAGATCGCGGCGGACGATCCGTATTCCGTGATGCTCGAGATAGGTCCCGGGATCGGGTGCCTCACGTCCGCGCTCGCCGAACGTTATCGCAAAGTGGTCGCGATCGAGATCGACCGGGGGCTGATCCCCGTACTTGAGAAAACGCTCGCCGAATACGATAACGTCACGGTGGTAAACGACGATTGCATGACGACCGATCTTGCGGCGCTGCTCTCGGAGGCGGGCGACGGCACACCCGGCGTCGATTTCCCCGTCTCGGTCGCCGCCAATCTTCCCTACTACATTACGACGCCGATCCTGCTTCGTCTCTTGGAATGCGGCATACGCTTCTCGCACGTGACCGTGATGGTACAGAAAGAGGTCGCCGACCGTCTGGCGGCGTCTCCCGGCTCGAAGGACTACGGCGCGATCACCGCCGTCCTCGGTTATTACGGT
>CAMZBE010000123.1 GCA_947304475.1 uncultured Clostridia bacterium | reverse complement strand
CCCCTACCGCCCCGCCACTCTTCCTTGCTTTCCGTATAATAAAACGCAGACCGCGCGCACGAAGAATTGAATGTGCGCTATCTGCATTCCCGAATGAAGTTCTTTGCTCCACTTTCTTACAAGAAAGGCGGCGTTCTCCTCCTACACCTCCAGCGCCATACCGTCGAATGCGGCGATCACCTTGATCGGGGCGATGGCGGCGGCGAGCGCCTCCACCTTTTCGATCGGATTGCGTCCGGGGGCACGGTGGGAGATAACGAGCGCGGGGGTTCTGCTCTTCCCGAGGATCATGGGGGTATCGGGATCGTCCAGGCGGACGTGTGCCGCCTCGGTCACGACGAGATCAACGGGGGTTTCGGTCGCGACGCGCGGATAATCCGACAGATCGCGCAGAAGGTCGCCGGTGAACACGACGCGTTTCCCCTCGGCTTCGAGCAGGAAGGCGTGGCTGTGCGGGATATGCCTGACGGGGAACGCGGTGACGCGAAGTTGTCCGTCGTCAAAGATCACCGAACCCTCGGGCGCGGCGTCGGGATAGACCTGAAAGCGGATCCGTCTCTTCGGCGGGTTCTCGACGCGGTATCGTTCGTGCCCGCGCGGATCCCCCCACAGGAAGGTATTCAGCGAAGCGAAATCGATCCCCTCGGGGGCGAGCACCGGCACCGACGCGAGATCGAACCGTCCGAAATCCTCCACCGTGAACGTCAACTGCGCCAGTCCCACGTAATGATCCTGATGCGGATGCGTGATGAAGATCCCGCGCAGATCGTTGAGCGAAATATCCAGATTGGCAAGCAGCGTATCGACCGGAGCGCCCACGTCCACCAGATACTGCGCGTCGCCCGCCGTCACAAGCGCCGACGAACAGAACGCGTTCTTCTCCGTGATCCCGTGGCTCGTACCGAGAAACGTGATTTTCATTGTCTTGTTCTCCCTCTGCCGCTTCGCGTGCGGCACAATCATAGAATACCACAACCCGCGCAAAAAAGCAACTCCCCGAACCAAAAACCGCGCCCGGAAAAGGCGCGGGTTTTGCTATACGGAAACGCCGTCCGGAAAGGAACGCGCCGCCGCGTTCGGATCACCGTTCTTTTTCAACGGTGGGAAGGGTGTACCACTTTTCAAGATACTCGTTCAACTTGCTCTGCTTGCCGCCGACCAACGAAGAATACTGCTGCGTGATATAGTCGGAGCCGCTTTGGAAATGCTGGTCCTTCATCAGACTGTGCCAACGCTGCCCGCCGATCAGGTCGTCGACCGTTTTGTCCCGTCCGTACTGGATACTGTCGTAGATGATGTCGAGCATCCGGTCGGTGCCCTGATTGTAGGTCGTGGTGCGGTACTTGGTCACGATCTCGAGAAACTCGTCGCGGATCGCGATGGATTTTTCGGCGCAGAACTGCAGGTACGCCGTCAGCGTCTTTGCCTTGACGGGTTTAACGTTGACGTTGATGGCGCCGACGTCCGCCACGTTGTGGATGATCGAGTTGTAATCCTTTTCGACGTCGGTCATCGGGCAGGGAACGACCGAATAAAGATCGATCATATTCAGGAACGCTTCGTCCTCGAGCCCGCCGAGCAGGCAGACTCCCGCGAACAGGATCTCGCCCTGTCCGAATTTGATGTGGTGATACGCCACGCCGGGATTGTCGGGCGTCGCGCCGTCGTAGGTCGTACGCGTCGAGAGCGAACCGGGGGCGTCGAACACCGCCTTCACTTCGTCGAAGATCCGGTCGAGCCCCGCCGAAGTATCGGCGTATTTGATCCACTGTTTTCCGACGTTTTTGTCGGCTTCGTCCTCGATCCTGTACGCCTCGGTCAGATGCTCGCCGCACGAATAGATGAAACTGCCCGAATTGATCCCGCCGTACTCGTCGGCGATGATCCCGAGTTGATCCCCGATCGAGTCCGTTCCGGCGCCGTCCGTGTCCACCCAGATCGCCGCACAGAGTTTGCCGAGGGCGTCCCACGTCCATTTTCTCTCTTCGACCAGATCGAAAAAGCGCGCCGAGAGTTGCTCGCCCGCGGGCAGGTCCTCGCCAAACAGCGCCGGTGCAAGACTTGCCGCGTTCCGGTCCATCATGGAGACGTTGAAGGGCAGGACCGCCATCGCTCGGAAGGCGTCGAGAAAATAGTCGCCGCCGAGGATATAGGCGCGGTCGCCGGTGAACGAGAGGTTCTCCATCCACGCCGCAAGCCAGCCCTCTGTCGAGAAATCGAAGAAGGAATCTTTGATCGAGCGGATATCCAGGAACGCCCCGTTCAGCAGTTCCAGGTTCAGGTCGTAGAGCATATTGACGAACAGATCGGGGGCGCCGGGATCCTTTCCCTTGACGACCAGGTCGATCTGCTTGGACTGCTGCCCCCAGTCGTAGTCCCAGAAAACGAACTCGACCGTCGTCCCGAGCAGCGCGTCAGCCGCCCTGTTGCGGTCGTAGACCATCACCTGGATCGCGGGCGTCACGCCGTCCGTAACCGTGTCCGGTCCCTTCAGGTAGAGGTCGTTCTTCGACGCCTTTTCCGCCGTCTTGAACTTGCTGCATTCGATCTTGAGTTTGCGGCTGTTCTCCGAAAGCATCGTGATCTTCGGCGCGATGATCTCCCATTTGTCGGCGGTGGTCGCGGCTGCCGTTCCGTCGTCGGTCGTATCGTCCGCCGCGCCCGGTTCGGAGACGGCGGGCAGAGCGGCCGTCGCGGCTCCTGTATCCCTCCCGCACGAGGCGAGCACAGGCAACAGAATCGCCAGCAAAATCAGAGTTGCCAGAATCCTTCCCGGTTTTTTCATTCTCCCGTTTTCCTTTCCGCGTCGGTTTGTCATTCTCCCTCTTTCGGATAGGTGTACCATTTTCTGATAATATCGTCCAGTACGTTCTGCTTGGACGGATAGTTCGCCTCATAGACCGAAACGAAATCGCTCGCCGTATAGGTGAAGCCGCTTTTCTTCATTTCCTCGTGCCATTTGATATCGCCGCCCACCACGTTCTCGATCATCTTGTCGCGACCGCCGACGATGTTGGCGTAGATCAGTTCGAGCATTCTGTCGGTCCCCTGGTTATAGACCGCGGTCTTGTATTTGGTGACGGTCTGCAGAAACTCGGTGCGAATATTCTTCGAGTGTTCGGTGCAGTACTGCAGATACGCCGAGATCACCTTCGCTTTGAGCGGCTCGGCGTTGACGTTGATCGCGCCGGCGTCGCCGGTATCGTGGATCAGCGAATTGTATTTCTGTTCGACGGACACCTTCGGAAGCGGGACAACCGAATAGAGGTCGTGCATCTGCTGGAACGCGTTATCCTCAAGCGCGCCGAGCACGCAGGCGCCGGCAAAGAGCGTCTCACCCTGTCCGAACTTGATCCAGTGGTAGGCAAGCCCGGGACTTTCGGGCGTATCCCCCTCGACCGGAGCGTCGGTCGCAAGCGATCCCTTCCCGAGATAGACCGACGATACGGCGTCGAAAATGTCGCCGAGGGCGTCCATCGAACCGGGATAGTAGATCCAGCGTTTGTTGTAATACTTGCTGTTCGGATCCTCGATCACCTTGGTCTCGAACAATCTTTCGTTGTTGGAGTAGCAGTAGATCCCGGCGGTCATGGAAATCCTCGTGTCGGCGAGGATCCCGAGTTGATCCCCGATCGAGTCCTGTCCGTTCCCGTCGCTGTCCACCCAGATCGCCTCGCACAGTTTACCGAGCAGATCCCACGTCCACTTCCCTTCTTCCACCAGGTCGAAGAAACGCGCCGAGATCCCCTCATCCTCTGCCGCGACCTCGCCGAGCAGTGCCGGCGCGAGGTTTGCCGCGTTCCGGTCCATCAGATCCACGTTGAACGGCAGGACGCTGATGGTGCGGAGCAGGTCGATGAAATAGTCTCCGCCGAGAACGTAGGCGCGGTCGCCGGTGAAGGACATATCTTCCATCCACGATTTCATCCAGCCCTCGGCGTCAAAATCGAAGAAAGAACCGTGGATCGACCGGATATCACGGAACGCCCCGACGGTCAGAAGCGTTTTGTTCAGGTCGTACATTCCGTTCACGAAGAGGTCGGGCGCGTCGACGGCTTTTGCCTGCACGAGTTCAATGATCCGCCCCGCTTGTTTCGCCCACGCCAGATCATCCCAGAAGACGTACTCCACGTTGATCCCGAGCAGTTGATACGCCGCCTGGTTGCGCCGGTAGACCATCTGTTCGATCACGGGCGTCTCTCCGTCCGCGATCTTGTCCGGCCCGACGATATACGGTTTGTTTTTGCTGCTCTTCTCGGCGTTCCCGAAGGTGCTGATCTCAAAGCGCAGGTTCCGGAGCCGGTCCGCCATGATCGTCACCTGGGGTGCAAGGGCAACCCAACGGTCGGCGGTGGTCGCGGCTGCCGTTCCTTCGTCGGCGGTGTCCGCGGCGGCGTCCGGCGACGCGGTTTGAACTCCGGTGTCTTCGGGCGTTTGAGCGCCGCAGGAAACCAGCGCGATCGCAAGGAAGACCAACAGGAGCAAAAGTACGATTTGTCGTTTCATCCGTTGCTGTTCCTTTCCGGTCAATCGGTTGAAAAAACGGGTATTCCCGCCGTCGGGCGACGGGAATACCCGGGGAAAAGCGGATCAGTCCGCGTTGGAATCGGTATTCTCGACCTTCGGCAGCGTGTACCAGGTCGCCAGGCACTCGTCCAGATACGCCTGCTTAGCGGTGACGGCTGCTTCGTACCTCGTCGCAAGGAACGAAGAGTCGTGCGTAAACTGGTTGCCCTCCATGATCAGAACGTGCCAGCGGTAGTTCTTCGTCGCGTCGCCGCCCTTGCGCATGATGTCTTCGATCGACTTGTCGCGGCCGTTGACGACGCTGTTATAGATGATCTCGAGCATCCGGTCGGTCCCCTGGTTGTAGGTCGTGGTACGGTATATGGTCACGATCTGCAGGAATTCGTCGCGGATCTTGCCGGAGTTCTCGGTGCAGT
>CAMZBE010000122.1 GCA_947304475.1 uncultured Clostridia bacterium | reverse complement strand
CCGCTTCAAGGACGACGTCAAAGAGGTCGCCCAGAGTTACGAGTGCGGCGTCGGTCTGGAACGCTTCAACGACATCAAGGAAGGCGACGTTCTCGAAGCGTTCTCGATGGAAGAGATCAAGGACTGATCCGCGATGCGGCTGGATAAACTGATCTGCGACTGCGGCGTTTCCACCCGCAAAGAGGCGGCGGCTGCGGTCAGAGCGGGACAGGCGACGGTCAACGGAAACGTGGTCCGGGAACCCGACAAAAAGGTCGATCCGGGGCTTGATACCGTGGTTTTCCGCGGGATCCCCCTCGTTTATCGCCGTTTCGTCTACGTTATGCTCAATAAACCGGCAGGGTACGTCAGCGCGACGGACGATCGGTCGCTCCCGTACGTTCTCGAACTGCTCCCGCCGGAATACAGGAAGCGCGGTCTTTTCCCGGTCGGACGTCTCGACCGGGACACCACCGGGCTTCTCGTTATGACCGACGACGGGCAGACCGCGCACCGTGCGCTCTCCCCCCGCCGCCATGTCGAAAAGGTCTATTCCTTCACCTGCATCGCTCCGCTTTCCCCCGACGCCGAGGCGGCGTTTCAAGCCGGGATCGCGCTGGGCGAGGGCGAGGAGTGCAAACCCGCGATCCTCTCGCCCGACGGGAAGCGCACCGCCGGCACGGTCACCCTGACCGAGGGGAAATACCACCAGATCAAACGGATGTTCGAGCGTCTCGGCAACAAGATAACGACGCTCAAACGCGAGACCTTCGCCGGGATCGCGCTCGATCCCGCCCTCGCCCCCGGCGAGTGGCGCGAACTCACGAAAGAGGAGACCGCAACCCTCCTCGCAGCCGCCGGGACCGACAAACCCGAATAACCGAAAGGAAAGTACAAAGTGGACATCATCAAAACGCTCACCCGCGAACTGAAACTGAAACAGGAGCAGGTCGAGGCGACCGTCAACCTGATCGACCAGGGGAACACCATCCCCTTTATCGCCAGATACCGCAAGGAGGTCACGGGTTCGCTCGACGACGTGACGCTCCGCAACCTCTTCGACCGCCTGACCTATCTGCGCAATTTCGACGCCCGTCGGCAGGAGATCTCGGATCTGATCGCCGGGCAGGACAAGTTGACGCCCGAGATCACGGCGGCGCTTGAACGAGCGACCACGCTGGTCGAACTGGAAGACATCTATCTGCCTTTCCGTCCGAAGCGCACCACCCGGGCGTCGGTCGCCCGCGCCAAGGGGCTTGAGGGGCTTGCCAACCTGATCATGGAACAGCGCGACGCCTACGAAGCGGATTTTCAAACGCTCGCCACGGCGTACGTCGATCCCGAGAAGGAGGTCAATACGCCGGAAGAGGCGCTTGCCGGCGCGTCGGACATCATCGCCGAGGACATTTCCACCACCGCCGACTACCGCAAGATGCTACGCGCGCTCGCCTATCGCGAGGCGTCGATCGTCACCAAACAGAACAAGGACGGCGACTCGCCCTACGCCGGGTATTACGATTTTGAAGAGAAACTCGCGAAACTCCGTCAGCACCGCGTGCTCGCCATCAACCGCGGCGAGAAAGAGGGATACCTGAAGGTCACGCTCAATCTCGACCGCGACCTTGCGATCTCGGAACTCTCCGCCCGCGTGATCACGAACCGCAAGTCTCCCGCCGTCCCGCTGCTTCAGGAGACGGTGACCGACAGTTACGACCGTCTGCTCTTCCCGTCGCTCGAACGCGAGATCCGGGGCGAGATCTTCGACGAGGCGTGCGAGGGGGCGATCAAGGTCTTCTCCGAGAACCTGCGCAATCTGCTGATGGCGGCGCCCCTGAAGGGGAAGACCGTCCTCGGCTACGATCCCGGCTTCCGTACCGGGTGTAAACTCGCCGTCGTCGACAGGACCGGCAAGGTGCTGTAGACCGCGGTCATCTATCCGACCGTTCCGAAACAGCAGATCGAGGAGAGCAAACGGATCGTTCTCCAACTGATCAAAAAGTACGGCGTCGACGTCATCGCCATCGGCAACGGTACCGCGTCCCGCGAGAGCGAACAGTTCATCTCGGGCGAGGTGATCCCGAACGCCGACAGAGACGTGAAATACGTGATCGTCAGCGAGGCGGGCGCGTCGGTCTACTCGGCGTCCAAACTCGGCGCCGAGGAGTTCCCGGACTTCGACGTGACCGAGCGGAGCGCCGTTTCGATCGCACGCAGATTGCAGGATCCGCTTGCCGAACTGGTCAAGATCGAGCCGCGTTCGATCGGCGTCGGTCAGTATCAGCACGATATGAAGCAGGCGCGGCTCAACGAGGCGCTCGGCGGCGTGGTCGAGGACTGCGTGAACGCGGTCGGCGTCGACCTCAACACCGCGTCGGGTTCGCTGCTCTCCTACCTCTCGGGCATCAGCCCCACGGCGGCGAAGAATATCGTCGCCTACCGCGAGGAGAACGGCGAGTTCACCTCGCGCAGACAGGTTCTGAAGGTGCCGAAGATCGGCGAGAAGGCGTATCAGCAATGCGCCGGATTCCTGCGCATCAGCGACGCCGACGAGATCCTCGACAACACCGGCGTCCACCCCGAATCCTATCCCGTCGCGAAGGCGCTGTTAAAACTCTTCCGCTACTCGGACGACGACGTGCGGCAGGGCAAACTGGCGCTGCTCAAATACCAGGCGGAGAAGTACGGGATCGCCAAACTCTGCCGCGACCTCGGCTGCGGCGAACCGACGCTGCTCGACATCATTTCCGAGTTGCAGAAACCCGGACGCGACGTGCGCGACGCCGCTCCCGCGCCGTTCCTTCGCACCGACGTCCTCGACATCAAGGATCTGAAAGAGGGAATGACCCTGACCGGCACCGTCCGCAACGTCGCCGACTTCGGCGCGTTCGTCGACATCGGCGTTCACCGCGACGGTCTGCTTCACGTCTCCGAGATGTGCGACCGCTTCGTCCGTCACCCGTCCGAGGTTCTCTCGGTCGGCGACGTGATCGAGGTGCGCATCAAGAGCGTGGACGTGCAGCGGCAGAGAATTAACCTCACCCGCAAAGGAATGGGCAACTGACGACGCGTCGACCGTAAGCAAGGAGAAAAAGCAACCGTGAAAAGATGGCTTCTGCCCGAAGGCGGGCAATTCTACAAGGCGAACCTGCATCTGCACACGACGGTCTCGGACGGGCGTTATACACCCGAAGAGACCAAGCAAAAATACCGTGAACGCGGCTATTCGATCCTCGCGTTCACCGATCACGAGGTCTTCGTTCCGCACAACGACCTCTCTGACGGCGACTTTCTCGCCCTGAACGCGCACGAGATCGCGATCGACGAGTTTCCGGGCGGCGGTCGCTACCAGCGCACCTACCACCTCAATTTCTACGCCAAAAGTCGCGAAACGACGCTCTCGCCCGTTTTCTCGGAGAGCCGCGTCGACTGCCCGTCGTCCATTGCACTGATCACCGACGAGATGCGCCGCTACGACGCGCGCGCGGAATATTCGGTCGCCTCGGTAAACGACCTGATCCGCATCGGCAACGAAAACGGCTTCTTCGTCTGCTACAACCACCCCGTCTGGTCGCTCCAGAACTATCCCGACTATATCGGGCTTGAGGGGCTGTGGGGGATCGAGGTTTTCAATCAGAGTTGCGTGGTCGAGGATCTGCCCGACACGACGATCCCCTTCGACGACCTTTTGAAAGCGGGGAAGGACGTCTTCCCGATCTGCTCGGACGACAGCCACTGGGATCCCGATTACTTCGGCGGCTGGACGATGATCCGCGCCGCCTCGCTCGACTACGACGCCGTGATCGCCGCCCTGCTCGCGGGGGACTTTTATTCCTCGACGGGCCCCGAGATCCGCGAACTGTCGATCGAGGACGGCACCCTCACGGTCAGATGCGGCGACGCCGCGCTCGTGCGGATCGTGACCGACTGGCGTTCCTACAAGGTGGCGAACGCGGCAGTCCCGGAGAGGGAAGGCGAGGACTTCGTCGCCCGTTTCGACGCCTCCGGGCTCGCGGGCAAGTACCGCGCCGCGACCGAGCCCGGTTATCAAAACGCCTACTTCCGGGTCGAGGTCAAGGGGCACGACGGCAAGTCCGCCTATTCCCGCGCCTTCCGCGTAGCCGAGTTCCCCGAACTGCTCGGGTAACGCCCGCGCAGTCACGTCGGCTCTCCTTTCAAAATGCTGATAAATCAGCAAAATATTTTTTCGCCCGGTTGACAAATCGGGCGAAAAATGTTATAATTGTCACAGTTGCACAAGACTCGGCGCCCAAGTTTGGGCGTTTCCCCTCTATGCAAAACGGCAGGCTTCTGTTATAATAGATACGATCAAAAAATCTGTTCGGAGGAAACTGAAATGGCTTCTCTTTCGCTGAAACACATCTACAAAAAGTACCTCGGCGGCGTCGTTGCCGTCTCCGACTTCACCCTGGACATCAAGGACAAGGAGTTCCTCGTTCTGGTCGGCCCTTCCGGCTGCGGTAAGTCCACGACGCTCCGTATGATCGCGGGACTTGAAGAGATCTCCGAGGGCGAACTCTACATCGGCGATACGCTGGTGAACGACATCGCGCCGAAGGATCGCGATATCGCGATGGTGTTCCAGAACTACGCTCTGTATCCGCACATGACCGTGTTCGACAACATGGCGTTCGGTCTGAAACTCCGCAAGGTCACCAAGGACGAGATCAAGCGCCGCGTCGAAGAGGCTGCCCGCATCCTCGACATCAAACACCTGCTCGAGCGTCGCCCGAAGCAGTTGTCCGGTGGTCAGAAACAGCGTGTTGCGCTCGGTCGTGCGATCGTCCGTAACCCGAAGGTCTTCCTGCTTGACGAGCCGCTCTCCAACCTGGACGCGAAACTCCGCGCGAGCATGAGAACCGAGTTGACCAAGATCCACCAGAAGGTCGGTACCACTTTCGTCTACGTTACGCACGACCAGGTCGAGGCTATGACGATGGCGACGCGTATCGTCGTTATGAAGGACG
>CAMZBE010000121.1 GCA_947304475.1 uncultured Clostridia bacterium | reverse complement strand
CGCCGGGTTCGGTCACGCAGGTCAGGGAAGGGGCGCTCGCCTTCATCACCTACGCCAAAACCGAAGGCGCCGCCGTGTTTCTGGTCGGACACGTCAACAAAGAGGGCGGGATCTCGGGGCCGAAGATGCTCGAACACATGGTGGACGCCGTCCTTTATTTCGAGGGCGAGCGCACGCAGTCATACGGCATCCTCCGTGCCATCAAGAACCGTTTTGGCTCGACCAACGAGATCGGGGTTTTCGAGATGAGCGACCGGGGGCTCGTCGAAGTGCCGAACCCCTCCGAAGTCCTGATCTCCGAACGCCCCAAGAGCGTCAGCGGCAGTTGCGCCGGATGCGTTCTCGAAGGGACGCGCCCCATCATCACCGAGATCCAGACGCTGGTGACCGGGACGGTCTACGCCGTGCCGAAACGGACGTCCGACGGCTTCGACTACAACCGGCTCGGGCTTCTGCTCGCCGTACTGGAGCGGCGGCTCGGGCTTTGCTTCTCGCAAAACGACGTTTACCTGAATATCGCCGGGGGGCTTCGGCTTGATGAACCGGCGGCGGATCTTGCCGTCGCGATGGCGCTGATCTCGGGGATCACCGACCGGACGCTTCCCGACGACCTGATCGCCTTCGGCGAGGTCGGACTTTCGGGCGAGGTGCGCGCCGTCCCGCGCGCCGAATACCGCATCAAAGAGGCGGTGCGTCTCGGCTTCACGACCATCGTGATCCCGAAACGGCAGAAAAAGAAAGACCTGACCGTCCCCGTCGGCGTGAAACTGGTCGGCGTGTCGAGTATTTACGAAGTTTTGCCGTTTCTTGTCAAGAAAGAGAACGGGGAAGAGGGAAAATGAAGCGCCCCACGCAGCGCGACGCCAATCCCTTTCCGTACAGCGACACCAACAAGCGGTATCACACCTTCGATTATTACCTGCGCCGCCGCTACGGCGGCAAGTACGCCGTGATCCCGCTCGACGCGGGATTTACCTGCCCGAATATCGACGGGACGAAGGGCGTCGGCGGCTGTATCTACTGTTCGGCGCGGGGGAGCGGCGACTTCGCTTCGGCGCCTGAACTTCCGATCGCGGAACAGTACGCCGAGCAAATCGCGAAAATCTCGGAAAAGTGGACTTGCGTCGGGTTTGTCCCCTACCTGCAGGCGCACTCGAACACCTACGCTCCCCCGGGGCGCCTTACGCCGCTTTACGACCTTCTCCCGACCTTGCCCGGCGCCGTCGCGGTCCATATCGCCACGCGCGCAGATTGCCTTTCCCCCGACGCCGTTCGTCTGCTCCGAACTCTCTCGGAGAAGATCGACCTGACCGTCGAACTCGGTTTGCAGACGGTTTCCGACAAGACCGCGAAGATCATCAACAGATGCCATTCTTTTGGGGATTTCAAGGCGGGGTTCGACCTTCTCCGCGCCGACGTTCCGCGCGCCCGGATCTGCGTCCACCTGATCGACGGGCTTCCGGGAGAGGGCAGGGACGAGATGTGTGCCTCGGCATTCGCCGTCGGGAAAATGGGAGCGGACGAAGTGAAGATCCATCTGCTCCACGTCCTTGCGGGGACGCCGCTCGCGGATCTCTTTTCGCGCGGCGAGTACGTCCCGATGGAGCGGGAGGACTACGTTGCCGCCGTCGCGGAACAGTTGACTTTGCTTCCGCCCCGCTGCGTGATCGGTCGGCTGACCGGAGACGGGGCGCGCGAGCGATTGCTCGCCCCGCGGTGGAGCCGCGCGAAACTGGCGGTGATCGACGCGATCGACCGCACGCTCTTCGAGAAGGGATGGTCGCAGGGTTGTCGCCTGTGACCGAACGCCCCGGCAGTATCATTTGCCGGGGCTTTTCCGTTCGCGTTTTTCTTTTTTTGTGCATTTACGCCAAAAAAACGCCGGATTATTCTACACCCCGTCCGGTGAAAGTTCCGGAAACGGGATTGATTTTCTTCTTCTTTTCCTGTATAATATCCCTGTGACGGCGGTTATGCCGTTTGATCCCAAAAAAGAAGGAGCACTCGCATTATGGAAAAAGTCACCACGAAAAACCTTCGCAACGTCGTTTTACTCGGACACGGAGGGAGCGGTAAGACCTCGCTTGCCGAGGCGATGCTCTACCTCACCAAGAATACCGATCGGCTGGGCTCGGTGACCGCGGGAAACACGGTCTGCGACTATGATCCCGAGGAGATCCGCCGCGGCTTTTCGCTTTCCGCCTCTCTGGCGCCGTTCACCTGGAACGGGATCAAGATCAACCTGATGGACACCCCGGGTTACTTTGACTTCGAGGGCGAGGTTCGTCAGTGCGCCCGCGTTGCCGACGCCGCCGTGATCGTCGTCGACGGCAAGACCGGGATCCAGGTCGGGACCGAACTCGCGTGGGACCTCGCTACCGACGCGAAGATCCCGAAGGCGTTCTTCATCAACCGTTTCGACGATAACGAAGCGCGCTTCAAGAAAGTTTACGACGCTCTGCGTGAGAAATTCGGCGTCGCGGTCTGCCCGGTGCAGATCCCGGTGATCGACGGTTCCGAGGTCATCGGGTTCGCCAACCTGATCGACCGCGTGATGTATATGTTCGATTCCAAGAGCGGCGGTTACACCTGTCTCGATATTCCCGAGAAGCACAACGACTTCATCGAGGAGTTCCGCGGTATGCTCTTCGAGTCGATCGCGCAGACCAGCGAGGAACTGATGGAGAAGTTCTTCGCCGAAGAGGAGATCACCCGTGACGAGGCAGTCGAGGCGCTTCACGAGGGCATCATCCACGGCGAGATCGTCCCGGTCTTCTGCGGCGCCGCCGTTAAGATGTGGGGCATCAAGACGCTGCTCGACACCATCGCCGATTCTTTCCCGCGTCCCACCGCCCGCAAGGTCGAACACGGGTTCAAGGAAGACGGAACGGCGATCGACATTCCGATCGAACCCGAAGGCGAGACCTCGATCTTCGTCTTCAAGACGGTCGCGGATCCCTTCGTCGGTAAAATGTCCTTCTTCAAGGTCATGAACGGAGAACTCCAAAAGGACGCGACGCTCCGCAACACCACCAACGGACAGGTCGAGAAATTCGGTCGTCTGTATATGATGCGCGGCAAGAAGCAGACCGACGTCGACGCCCTGTGCTGCGGCGATATCGGCGTGACCGCGAAACTGGTCAACACCAACACCAACGACACCTTGACGGCGAAGGCGGAGAACTTCCGCTACGCGCCGGTGGTGTTCCCGGCGGCGTATATGACCATGGCGATCGTCCCGAAGGCGAAAGGCGACGAAGACAAGATCTCTCAGGGGATCACCCGTCTGCTCGAAGAGGATCCCACGCTGAAATACGAGAACAATCCCGAGACCAAGCAACTGACCGTTTCGGGACTCGGGGATATGCACCTCGACGTCCTGACGGCGAAACTCAAGGCGCGCTTCGGCACTTCGGTCGACCTGACCGAGCCCAAGATCGCCTATCGCGAGACCATCAAGGGCAAGTCGGACGTCGAAGGCAAACACAAGAAACAGTCGGGCGGCTCCGGTCAGTACGGTCACGTCAAGATCCGCTTCTCCCACGGGGAAGAAGAGGGACTTACCTTTACCGAGAGCGTCTTTGGCGGCTCGGTTCCGAAACAGTACTTCCCGGCGGTCGAAAAGGGACTGCAGGAGTGCATGGAGCACGGCGTTCTCGCCGGCTATCCGATGGTCAACCTGGCTGCGGAACTCTACGACGGTTCCTACCACGAGGTCGACTCGAACGAAATTTCCTTCAAACTCGCCGCACGGCTCGCGTATAACGCCGGTCTGCCGCTCGCGAAACCCGTCCTGCTCGAGCCGATCGGGACGCTCCGCGTCGTGATCCCCGCCGATTACGTCGGCGACGTCTACGGCGATCTGCCGAAGCGCCGCGGCCGCATCATGGGGACCGAGACCGCCGAAAAGAACGGTTATCAGGTCGTCGTGGCGGAAGTGCCGAAAGCCGAGATGGCGGACTACGTGATCTCGCTCCGCGCCATGACGCAGGGCAGGGGACGCTTCGATTACGAGGTCGTTCGTTACGAAGAGGTCCCGGGACCGATTGCGCAGAAGATCATCGACGAGGCAAAGAAGAACGCAGAATAAACCCGCCAGGTATTTTCGGGGACTGTCGCGCCGCGACGGAGAGGATCGGCTGTAAAACGGTTTTCCTCTCTTCGGGCGCGTCGGTCCCCGTGCCTGTCTAGACAACGTGAAAAGGAAACGACATGAGCAAAAAGAAAAAGAACCCGGGGAACGAGCCTACGGCGGAAGAGAGCGTTTTGTCCTCCGAAACCGTGCCGGAGAAAAAGAAGAAAAAGCGGCGCCGGCATTTCGGCGACCGCTACGAGGGAAGACGGCTGCGCACTTTGGCGCCCATGCAGTACGTGATCCCCTACATTATGAAGGTCCGCGCCGACTCCCAGAACCACTTTGAAGACCGGATCGATATGGATATCCTCGACGCCTACTGCGCGAAAAAGCGGGCGGAGGGGCTGACCGGTTTCGGCGCTCTGCACGCCATTCTCGCCGCCTACGTCCGCACGATCTCCGAGCGTCCCGCCGTCAACCGCTTCGTCGCGGGGCAGCACGTCTACGCCCGGAATAACATCGTCGCGAATATGACCATCAAAAAGAAAATGGGGCTGGATTGCCCCGACACGGTGATCAAGGTGATCTTCGATCCTTCCGATACCGCCGACGACGTTTACCGCAAGTTCAAAGATGTCGCGGATAAGGCGACGGCGGATGATACCGATTTCGACAACACGGCGGGATTTCTCCGCCATATCCCCGGGCTGATCTTGCGCGGGGTGATCGGTTTTCTCCGCTTCCTCGACTATTTCGGGCTCCTGCCGCGGGCCTTGGTCAAGGTCAGCCCGTTCCACGGTTCGCTGGTCATTACCAGTATGGGTTCGCTCGGGATCAACGCAATCTATCATCATCTCTACGATTTCGGCAACCTGCCGGCCTTCTGCGCTTTCGGCTGCAAGCGC
>CAMZBE010000120.1 GCA_947304475.1 uncultured Clostridia bacterium | reverse complement strand
TCATGTGCGGGAACAGGTTGAACTGCTGGAACACCATGCCCATCTTCTGGCGGTGCCGGTTGACGTCGGTCTTCTTATCGGTCAACTCGTCGCCCTCGAAGACGATCGAGCCGCCGTTGGGCTTTTCGAGCAGGTTCAGGCAGCGGAGAAAGGTCGATTTTCCGGAACCCGACGGACCGATGACGCAGATGACGTCCCCGCGGTCGATCTCGACGTCGATGCCGCAGAGGACCGGGACGCCGCCGAACTGTTTTTCAAGTCCCGTCACGGTGATCAGTTTTTCGTCGACGGTCGCGTTCTTCGCGCCTTCCGGCAGTCGGTTCGTATCAGTTACGTTTGTCACTTTTCGCCAGTTTCCTTTCAAAGACTTTCAGCAGCCGCGTCAGCCCCACCACAAGGATCAGGTAGACCAGCGCGACCAGCATCAGCGGGTTGATCGCGTCGAAGGTATTGTTGCGGACGAGGTTCCCCGCGCGCGTCAGGTCGACCACCGCGACGTAGCCGGCGACCGACGTTTCTTTCAGGAGCGCGATCATCTCGTTGCCGATGGCGGGCAGGATGTTACGGATCGCCTGTGGAAAGACGATCTTGCGCATCGCCTGCATTTTCGAGAGCCCGAGACTGCGTCCCGCCTCCATCTGTCCCCTATCCACCGCGTTGATCCCGCTTCGCACCACCTCCGCCATATAGGCGCCCGAGTTGATGCCGAAGGTCAGGATCGCGACCGGGACGCCGTCGGCGCCGGTCATCACGACAAAATAGAAGATCAGGAGCAGAACGACCACCGGGATCCCGCGGATCACCGTGACGTAGAGATCGCAGATCGCTTCCACGACCTTCATCGAAGGCACGCCCTCGGAGAAGTACTTGGCGATCGCGATCACCGATCCGATCACCACGCCGATCAGAAGAGCGCCGAGCGTGATGATGATCGTGTTCTTGAACCCGTTCAGGATCAACTTGTAGTGTCCCGTCGCGATGAAGGTCTCGTGGAGTTTTGCAAACCAACTCATTCGGAATACGGTTCCTTTCGTGTCAGATAAAAAGCAGAAGAAAGGGCCCGCCGTCCGGCAAGCCCTTTCCGGGGCAAAGCGACCGATTACTTGGACGCGGGAACGGCGTAATCCTCGCCGAACTGCGCGAAGATGGCTGCGACGGTCCCGTCCTCGATCATCGCTTTCTGGATCTTGTTGATCTCGGCGACGAGGTCCTCACTGCCGAAGGCGAACGCGAAAGCGTAGGGTTCCTCGGTCATCTTTTCCGAAAGGATGACCAGTTTTTCCGAATCGGCTTTATCCCTGTTATAGGTCTCGACCATCGCGATCCCGACCAGGTTATCGATAACCCACGCGTCGACGTTGCCGTTCAGGAGCGCCGTCTGCGCGTCGCTGTTGGCTGCGAACGCCGAAACCGCGTACCCGTTCTCGCTGCAGTATTCCTCGGCGGTGGTACCGGTCTGCACCGAGACCTTCTTGCCGTCAAGGTCGGCTTTACCGGTGATGGCACTGCCCGCCTTCACGACGATCGCCTGCGCCGCAACGAAGTAGGGATCGGTGAAGAGCATATTCTTCTGCCGCGACTCGGTCACGGTGATGCCCGACATACCGCAGTCGAACTTGCCGGCGGTAACGCCGGGAAGCACCGAATCAAAGTCCATCTGTTTCAAAGTCAGGGTAACGCCGAGTTTCTCGCAGATCTTTTTCAGGATCTCGACCTCGATCCCGATAACTTTCTCGCCTTCGTCGAGATACTCGAACGGCTCGAAATCGGGAGAGGTGGCGACGACGAGTTCGCCCGCCTTCTTCACTTCGGCAAGCGTCTTGCCCTTCTTCCCGCAGGAGGTGAAGGCGAAAACGCAGACCAGAACCATCAGGGCTGCAAGCGTGAATGAAAGCAATTTCTTCATAATATTTAATCCTTTCTTTTGTCTCGACCGGCGCGGTTTTTTGCCGGTCTTGTTTTGACGTGAATAATTATACACCGTCTTGCGTCGGATTGCAACCCCTTTTTGCAAAAAAGCGGGATTTTCTGCCCTTTGCCCAGTTTCCGACACGTCCTGCCGCTCCGTTTTTGTATAGGTTGACGAATATTTATGCGTTTTTGTCGATCAAGGGGCGCGTTTGTTCGCCGCGCGCGGCTTGCCCGGGATCCTGCGCACCGTCTTCTTCTTCCCCGTCCGCTCTCCGCTCCGCTTTCCGGTTTATGCAAAAATCGCGCATAATCCGCATAATTAAACAGCCCGGACGGATAAAAAGATCCCGGCGGGAAACCCGCCGGGAAAAACGTCATTTTTCGATCTCGTCTTCGGGAAGGCCTTCGTTTGCGTTGCCCTCTTCCTGCGAGCCGTCGCGGATCGAGATTCCGCCGCCGCCCGAGCGTTTGACGCGGTAGAGTTCTCTGTCGGCGTGCCGGAACAGATCGCGACCGGTGCCCTCTCCGCCGAACGCGACGCCGACGCTGATCGACGCGGCGGGGATCTCGTCGGTCGAAAGATGCATCTCGGAGTTGATCGTGGCGATCTTTTCGCGGATCATCTCTCCGCTCTCGACGCCGGCGTTCCACATGATGACGGCAAACTCATCGCCGCCGATCCGGCAGATCCGATCGCCGGAGCGGAACGCGGCGGACAGTTTTTCGGACAGCCGTTGCAGGATCCGGTCGCCCGCGTCGTGACCGTAGGTGTCGTTGACCTTCTTGAACCCGTCGAGGTCGACCAGCACCAGGGCGTTGCGCCCCTCGGCTGCGCGATCGAGATAGCGGTCCAGTCCGCTACGGTTGAAGATACCGGTCAGGTAGTCATGCGACGCCTTGAACGCGAGTTGTTCGCGGCTCTCGCGGCTGGCTTCGAACATCCGGTTATAAGTCCCGGCGAAGAAGCGGTACTCGTACGATCCGCCGTCCTCGGGCAGTTGTTTCTCGTTGCGGATCAGCCGTTCCGCGCGGATCAAGGGATGGAAGACCTTCAGCGAGGTCAGAACGACCAGCAGAGCGACCGCGGCGACCACGTGAACGATCAATACCTGTTCGACGACGACCAGAGTGCGGAGTTGTCTTGCCTGTCTTTCCTGCCGCTGTTTCAGATGGTCCTCCAGTCCTTTCAGGCACTTGTCGACCTGCCCGGTAATCTCGGCTTTCCGTTCCTCGTATTCCTCGTCGTAAACCAGTTCGCGCGAATGGTCGATCATGCCGCCCTCGCCGTCCGGGTTCCGCGCCAGATCCTCGGGGGAAAGGACCACGCCGCGTACCTCCACGGGATACTCCGACAGATCGACGTCGGCGGAAGCCTCAAGCCGCAGGCGCATGGCGTAATACTCGGTCTGCATCAGCGCGTAGGAGCCCTCGAACGCGCGCTCCAGATCTTCGTAGAGTTCGGTGCCGGCAAAATGCTTTTCGAGGGCGGCAAGTCCCTTTTCACGCCGCCGCGTCTCGTTCGCTTCCCTGAAATAGTCGTCCAGATACTGCCGCATTCCCGATCCGACGTAGTACCGGACGTGCTCGGTCAGGTAATCCGAGGCGTCCTGAATCCGTTCCGCGCCGTCGCGGCACTCGAAAAACGCCTCCGACGTGCGCCGAAGCGAATTGTACCCGATCACCGCGAGAAAGGTGGTCACCAGCATCGCGATCGCCATCGCGAGCGTCAGACCGCCCAATACGTAATTCATGATACGCAACCGGATCCCACCCGTTGCTCTATCTTTCTTCATGACTGCTCTTCCTTATATTTATTGCGGTTTTTATAAGGATCGCGTTCAGTTGAGAGATGTCGGAAAACTGCTTTTTTTCACATTATTTTGTTATTATAGCACACTTTTTGAAAAAAAGCAACCCCCGTCCGCCTCAGACGTCGTTCCCGTCGTCGGGGGCGTACCCGGTCCCGTCGTCGTACCCCTTCCGGCGCCGGACCAGAGCAAAGATCCCGGCGCCGAGCAAAAAGGCGCCCGCCCCGATGAAGATCAGGGGAAGGAGCAGTCCGTTCTTTTCGTAGGTAAACTTATGCGGGTTGTCGGGCAAATAGAGGACCGGGACGGTCTTCCCGACGTAGAACCCCGACTGATACGCGTCGAGTTCCCCCGTGATCTCTTCCCCGTCCCCGGTCGTAAAGCGCACGGTCACGGTATGGTCGGTATCGTCGTCGAAATAGGTCGTTTCGATGTCGGTGATGACGGCGTCGGCGTGAACGCCCTCTCCGCGGTAACGCACCGTCTTGATCCATGCGAAGCCCGCAACGGCAAGGAACAGGACGCCGGAGATGATCATGATGATCGCGCTTTTTTTGGACAGTCGTTCCATTTTGATCTCCTTCAACCGTTTTTCGGCTTTTTCAGGATGCGGCGGATGATCCGGAGTTGCGCCCGCTTCGGTAAAAGGTTCAGCAGCCGCAGAAGCGGGTTGCGGTTGAGCGTGTAGACCGGCTTCGGGCGTTTGGCTTTGAGCGCGCGCAAGACCACGCGCGCGAGTTTTTCGGGCGGGACCTTCTTGGCTTCTACGCGCCCGACGATCTCTTTGAAGCGTCCGGCGTTGACGGGATAGAGTCCGGTGCTCTCGCAGAATCGGTCAAGCGCCGCGGCCGAGGCGGGGAGCATCCCGGTATCGACCGCCCCAGGCCGGATCACGGTCACGGGATAGCCGAGCAGTTGCAGTTCCATACGGAGCGCGTCGGCGTAACGGTCGAGCGCCGCCTTGGTGACGGCGTACAGCCCGGTGAACGGCAGGGGCGAGAGCGGGGCGAGTTCGCTCGTGATCATCACGACGCGCGCCCCGGGGCTGAAATACGGCAGAGCGAGCAGGTTGACGCGGTACGCCCCGAACAGATTGACGTTGAAGATGCGGACGAACCGCGCTTCGTCCATCTCGACGAGCGAGCCGAGATCGTAGAGCCCCGCGGCGTGGATCACGCCGTCGAGCCGCCCGCCTTCCCCAACGGTTTTGATCGCCGCTTCGAGCGAGGCGGCGTCGGTCAGGTCCGCCGGGATCACCGTCCACG
>CAMZBE010000119.1 GCA_947304475.1 uncultured Clostridia bacterium | reverse complement strand
GATAGACGTCGCGGTACAGGTTGGGCTCCGCAACGTCCTGCAGCGCGTAGCGGTAGTTTTTCTGTTCGAGAAGGTTTGTTTTCGGGGAAATCTCAAGCATTTCGGTCTCTCCTTTTCAGAATTGTATACAATTATACCAGAATGTACGTCTTCTGTCAATACGAAGATACAAGAAAATAAGTTTTTTTCGGCGGCAGCGCGAAAAGTGCCGTCAAACCGGGAAAACAAGCCGTCCCGGAACGCAAAAAAAGGAAAAGAATGTTCACTTCGTCTTGCAATCCGGCGCGACTTGTGTTATACTGTTTCAAGGGTATGCGTGCCGCCGCGGGCTGCGCGCGACCGAACACTGAAAACGGAAGGGCAATTCCATGGTCAAAGCGATTGTCGGCGCCAACTGGGGCGACGAAGGAAAAGGCAAGATCACAGACCTTCTGGCGGCTGAATCTGACGTCGTCGTCAGATTTCAGGGCGGATCCAACGCCGGACACACCATCATCAACGAGTACGGGAAGACTGCGCTCCACCAACTTCCCTCGGGCGTTTTCTATCCCCATATCAAGAATATCATCGGGAACGGCGTCGCGCTCGACGTCGATAAATTCTTAAAAGAGGTCGAATCGGTCCGGGAGAAGGGGGCGAACCCCGATCTTATGGTCTCCGACCGCGTGCAGATCGTAATGCCCTACCATATCCTGTTCGACGTTGCCGAAGAGGAGCGGCTGAAGGGGGCGGCGTTCGGCTCTACCAAGAGCGGGATCGCGCCGTTCTATTCCGACAAGTACGCCAAAATCGGCTTCGAGATCTGCGAACTGATGGACGAGGACTACGCGTACAAGAAACTGGTGCGCGTGCTGGAAGTGAAGAACCTGATCCTCGGCAGTCTCTATCACCGTGATCCCATCAACGCCGACGAACTGTTTGCCGACCTGATGAAGAAGCGCGACGCGATCCGTCCCTACGTGGGCGACAGTTTCGCGTACCTGCGCGACGCGCTCAAAGCCGGCAAGAACGTCCTGCTCGAAGGGCAACTCGGCAGCCTGAAGGATCCCGATCACGGCATCTATCCGATGGTGACCAGTTCGTCGACGCTCGCCGGGTTCGGCGCGGTCGGCGCGGGGATCCCGCCCTATATGATCCGCGATGTGATCTGCGTGACCAAGGCGTATTCGAGCGCGGTCGGCGCGGGCGCCTTCGTTTCCGAGATCCTCGATCCCGAGAAGGCGCAGGAAATGCGGATCCGGGGCGGCGACGCCGGCGAATTCGGCGCGACCACCGGACGTCCGCGGCGTATGGGTTGGTTCGACTGCGTGGCGACGCGCTACGGCGTCGAGATCCAGGGCGCGACCGAAGTTGTCTTAACCGTCGTCGACGCGCTCGGCTACCTTGACGAGATCCCGGTCTGCGTCGGGTACGAGACGCCGGACGGCAAGATCCTGAAGAACTTCCCCACTACCCCGACGCTCGAAAAGTGCAAACCGGTCCTGAAAGTACTGCCGGGCTGGAAGTGCGACGTGCGCGGGATCACCAAGTACGCCGACCTGCCGAAGGAATGCCGCGACTACGTGGAATTCATCGAAGGGGAGATCGGCGTGCCGATCACCATGGTCTCGAACGGACCGCGCCGCGACGAACTGATCTACCGGCGCTGAAAAAACGTTTTTGAGGACTGCCGCCCCTGCGGGCGCGGCAGTCCTCTTGCACCAAAAAACCGATTTGTCCAAAAAACGAACGAAAGCGAGAAAGACAATGGGTAAATATTTCGGAACAGACGGTTTCCGCGGCGAAGCGAACGTCACCTTAAAAGGAATCCACGCCTTCAAGGTCGGAAGATTTCTCGGCTGGTACTACGGGAGCGAACTTGCCGGCTTCCCCGTTCCGGGGCACCGGACGAAGGTCGTGATCGGAAAGGATACGCGCCGCTCGTCCTATATGTTCGAGTACGCGATGGCGGCGGGGCTCACCGCCTCGGGCGCCGACGCCTACATCATGCACGTCACCACCACGCCGAGCGTTTCGTACATCACGCGTCTTGACGATTTCGACTGCGGCGTGATGATTTCGGCGTCTCACAACGCTTTCCACGACAACGGCATCAAACTGGTCAACCGCTGGGGCGAAAAGATGGACGACGAGACCATCGCCCTGATCGAACGGTATATCGACGGCGACCTGTCCGGCTTCGGCGTCGAGGGGGACGATCTTCCCTTCGCGACCGGACGCGAGATCGGGCAGATCATCGACCACGCCGCCGGGCGGAACCGCTACGTCGGCTATCTGATCTCGCTCGCGACGCGCAGTTTCAAGCAGTTGAAGGTCGGTCTTGACTGTGCGAACGGTTCGAGTTGGATGATCGCGAAATCGGTCTTCGACGCCCTCGGAGCGAAGACCTACGTCATCAACAACAACCCCGACGGCACCAACATCAACGACGGCGCCGGTTCGACGCACATCGAGGGGCTGCAGCGTTTCGTGCGCTCCAATCAACTGGACGTCGGGTTTGCCTTTGACGGCGACGCCGACCGCTGCCTTGCCGTTGACGAGAACGGCGACGTCGTGAACGGCGACCATATCCTCTACATCTTCGGCAAGTCGCTTTCGGCGAAGGGGCAACTCACCAACAACACCATCGTCGCGACCGTGATGTCGAACCTCGGGCTCTTCCGCGCGCTCGACGAGGCGGGCATCGGCTACGAGAAAACGACGGTCGGAGACCGCTTCGTCTACGAATGTATGCTGAAGAACGGTCACTGCGTCGGCGGCGAACAGTCGGGACACATCATCCTCTCCAAGTACGCGACGACGGGCGACGGTATCCTGACCGCCATCAAACTGACCGAGTGTATGCTCGAACAGAAGAAGCCGCTCTCCGAACTCGCCGCCCCCGTAACCATCTATCCGCAGGTGCTCGAGAACGTGCGCGTCGAAGACAAGGACGCGATCGAAAACGATCCCGGGATCCTGAAACGCGTCGACGAGATCAACGCGGAACTCGGCGCGAACGGACGGCTCCTGCTCCGCAAATCGGGGACCGAACCGCTAATCCGCGTGATGGTCGAGGCAAAGGACGAGGCGACCTGCCACCGCTACGTCGACGAGGTCGCGGCGCTGGTCAAAAGCAAGGCGGGGCTGAATTGAAAACACCCGACCGGAACCCTCTTCCCCTTCCCGGGAAGGGGGTTTCGTCCGTTTTTTGAGGTGAATGATGAAAATCGGCGTCAGCAGTTACAGTTTTGACCGACTGCTCCGGGATAGCCGCTGCGGCTACCGGGAGATTATCCGGCTTGCCCAAAAAATCGGATTTGCCGGCATCGAGTTCATTGACCTCGCAAATCCCGCGTGGGGGATCGAGGGGAACGAGATCGCTCTTGCCCGAGAGGCGCGGTCGGCGGCGGACGAATACGGTCTTGCCGTTTTGGCGTACACCGTCTCGGCGGACTTTCTCTCGGACGATCCCGAACGGGAGATCGAGCGGATCTGTCGCAAGATCGACGTCGCGAAGATCCTCGGCGCTCCCCTGCTCCGGCACGACGCGAGTTTTCATCTGCGCAACCTTCCCGGCTACACCTGGGAGGACGGGATCGCCGAGATGGCGCCCCGGATCAGACGCGTGACGGAGTACGCGGCGTCGGTCGGGATCCGCACCTGCACCGAGAACCACGGCTTTGTCTATCAATCCCCCGAACGCGTGAAGCGCCTGATCGACGCGGTCGGACACCCGAACTACGGGTGGCTGGTCGATATCGGAAATTTTTCGATTGTCGACTGCGATAATCCGGCGGCGGTCAAGGTCGCCGCTCCCTACGCGGTTCACGTCCACGCAAAGGACTTCCTGCTTCTGCCCGCGCCTGCCGCGGGAGAACCGATCCCGGACGGTTTCAACCGTTCTCCCGGGGGCAATCTTTGGCGCGGGACGATCCCCGGACGCGGGAACGTCGACGTTGCCGCCTGCCTTGAGACGCTGAAAAACGCGGGATACGACGGGTGGGTATCGCTCGAGTTCGAGGGGACCGAAGACCTTCTCCCCGCCCTCTCCGAGGGCTACGCGTTCTTAACCGACTGCCTGTTCTGAAAGGAGACCTGTATGTACCGTTTTCCGATCGGGGTGATGCTCGAGTCCTTCCGTCTGCCGGACCGTGAGGCGATCGCGGCGGCAAAGCGGATCGGGGCGCAGGGTGTGCAAATGTACTGCACGGCGGGCGAGCACGCGCCCGAAAATATGACGCGGGAGAAGAAACGCGAGTTGCTCTCGATGACGGGCGACGCGGGGCTGGTCTTTTCTGCGATCTGCGGGGATCTGGGACGCGGATTCGGGAACCCGGAGTTGAACCCGGCGCTGATCGAAAAGTCGAAGCGGATTATGGAATTGGCGAAGGAGTTGGGTTCGGATATCGTAACGACGCATATCGGCGTGGTGCCGTCGGATCCTTCTCACGACCGGTATAAAGTGATGCAGGAGGCGTGCCGGGAGTTGGCGGAATTCGCCGACGGACTCGGCTCGCATTTCGCGCTCGAGACCGGTCCCGAGCCGTCCTCTGTCTTAAAACGCTTCCTCGACTCGCTCGGTTCGCGCGGGGTTTCGGTCAATCTGGATCCGGCGAACCTGGTGATGGTGGTCGGGGACGATCCGGTGGACGCCGTGCGTAACCTGAAGGACTATATCGTGCATACCCACGCAAAGGACGGGATCATGGTGAAGCGCACCAATCCCGAATATATCTACGGCGTGACGCCGACGCCCGAGGACGTACGCGGGGCGACCTTCTACTGTGAACTCCCGCTCGGCGAAGGGAAGGTCGGCTTCCCTGCCTATCTTTCCGCCCTGGACGAGATCGGATACCGCGGCTTTCTCACCATCGAACGCGAGGCGGGCGACGATCCGATAAAGGATATCGGGCAGGCGGCGGAGTTTTTAAGAAAGACGATGCAGGAAAACTGACCGTCTGCCACGGACGCCGGAAGAGGAGTTTTCTCGCGCTTTCTTGAAAGAAAGCGCGGCAAAGAACTTCATTATGAAATGAAGTTTGCGCCGCT
>CAMZBE010000118.1 GCA_947304475.1 uncultured Clostridia bacterium | reverse complement strand
CGCCGAACAGGAACGGCTCGGATCCCGGCTCTGGCAGGAATACGAGATCTCCTACGAAGAGGCGATCGCGCTCGACTATCCCCCCGTCACCAAAGAGAATCGCGCGGAACTTGCCGCCCGGCTGACGAGCATCCGCGGCATACTCAAGAGCATCGGACCGGTCAACCCCGGCGCGGTGATGGAGTACGACGCGGTGAAGGAAGAATACGAGACCAACAAGGCGCAACTCGACGACCTCGAAACGTCCTATAAGGAGATCTTGAACGTCATTTCCAAACTCGAAGCCGAAATGAAGCGCACTTTCCTCGAAGTCTTCAATCAGATCAACGAGAATTTCGGCGTCGTCTTCCGCGATCTGTTCGGCGGAGGTTCCGCGGAGATCTCGCTCACCGATCCCGAAGACGTTCTGAACAGCGGGATTGAGATCAAGGCGGCGCCTCCCGGAAAGATCATCAAGAATATGGCGCTGCTCTCGGGCGGCGAGCAGACCTTCGTCGCGATTGCGCTTCTGTTCTCGATTCTGAAGGTCAATCCGACGCCGTTCAGCATTCTGGACGAGATTGAGGCGGCGCTCGACGAGGTCAACGTTTACCGTCTCGGCGAATACATCAAGCGTTCCTTCCCGGAAACGCAGTTCATTCTGATCACGCACCGTCGCGGGACCATGGAGATCGCCGACCGTCTGTACGGCGTTACGATGCCGGACAGAGGCGTCTCCAAGGTCATTCCGCTTGACGTATCCGAGATCGAAAGCAAACAGAAGGAGTTATTCGATGGGGTTCTTTGAGAAACTGAAAGCCGGACTTTCCAAAACCAAAAAGGCGCTTTTCGGCGGGATCGAGGATCTGTTCAAACGGTTTCGCCGCGTGGACGAAGATCTGTTCGACGAACTGGAAGAACTGCTGATTACTTCCGACGTCGGCGTTGAGACCACCGAGGAACTGCTCGACGCTCTCCGCGAGAAAGTCAAGGAAGAAAAAATCAAGGAGCCGGAAGAGATCAAAAAAATCCTGTATGCCGAACTCCGTGCCATGATCGGCGAGGGCGACGGACTTCATCTGTCGACCAAACCGTCGGTCATTTTGGTCATCGGCGTCAACGGCGTCGGGAAAACGACTTCGATCGGTAAAATGGCGGCAGAACTGAAAAGCCGGAAGAAAAAAGTTATCGTCGCCGCAGCCGACACTTTCCGCGCCGCGGCAGCCGAGCAACTTGCCGTCTGGTGCGACCGTGCGGGCGTCGACCTGATCCGTCAGGGCGCCGGCGCTGATCCTGCCGCCGTTGTCTTCGATACCATACAGGCGGCGAAAAGCCGCGGCGCCGACGTCGTGATCGTCGATACCGCCGGGCGTCTCCACAATAAAAAGAACCTGATGGACGAACTCGCGAAGATCAATCGCGTGATCGCGCGCGAACTTCCCGACGCGGACCGCGAAAACCTGTTGGTACTCGACGCGACGACGGGGCAGAACGCCGTGATCCAGGCGCGTGAATTCAAAGAAGCGGCGGAGATCACCGGATTGATTCTGACCAAACTCGACGGAACGGCGAAGGGCGGCGTCATTCTTTCGATCCGTCGCGAACTCGATATTCCGGTTAAGTTCGTCGGCGTCGGGGAAGGCATCGACGATATGAAGCCGTTTGATCCCGACGAATTTGCCGATGCACTCTTCGGCACGGGGGACGACGAATGAAGATCCTGCTTGCCACAAGAAACAAGAACAAAGCGCGCGAAGTATCCCGGATCCTTTCGGAATACAGCGGGACACTCGGCGAGATCGAGTTGCTTACGCTTGATGACGTCGGGATCACCGAGGACGTCGAAGAAAACGGCTCTACGTTTGAAGAGAACGCCATGATCAAGGCAAAAGCGGGTGCCTCGACCGGTTATATCACCCTTGCCGACGATTCGGGAATCGAGGTTGACGCGCTCGGAGGAGCCCCCGGGATTTATTCTGCACGGTTTGCCGGCGGTCACGGGGACGATGAGGCGAACAACGCTCTGTTGCTTCAAAAACTTCAGAACGTTCCGAGAGAGAAACGGACGGCAAGATACGCCGTCGCCATCGCCTGTGTTCTTCCGGACGGGGAGTCTTTCACCGTCCGCGGGACCACGGAAGGTTACATTCTGACAGAATACGACGGGGAAGGCGGCTTCGGGTACGATCCCCTGTTCTGGTCGCTTGATCTGCAAAAATCTTTCGGCCGCGCTTTACCTGACGAGAAGAACGCCGTCAGCCACAGGGGCCGCGCCGTGCGTCTTGCCGCCGAAGAACTTTCCAAACGTCTGAACCGGAAAGAAGGAATAGACAAATGATCACAAGCAAACAGAGAGCATATCTGCGCGGTCTTGCCAACCCGCTCGAACCCATCTTTCAGATCGGGAAGAACGGCGCGGGGGATCAGGAACAGATCAAACAGATCGGAAACGCGCTTGAAGCGCGGGAACTGATTAAACTGCACGTTCTGGAAACCTGTCCACAATCGGTGCGCGAAGCGGCGGGCATCGTCGCCGAAGGGTGCGGCGCCGACGTCGTATCGGTGATCGGGTATAAGTTCGTCCTTTACCGCCCGTCCGAGACCAAGAAAAAGGAGAACGCGCCCGACAGGATTCTTTTGCCGCGATGAAAGTCGGAGTATTCGGCGGGACCTTCTCGCCCCCGCACAAAGGACACGTCAATGCCGCCTCCTGTTTCAAGAAAGAGTTTGACCTCGACGCACTGCTGATCGTTCCGGCGTCCGTTCCGCCGAACAAAGAGGGAACGGAAATCCTTCCGGGTAAACACCGCGCAGAGATGTGCAAACTCGCCTTTGCCGGAATACCCGGCTGCGAGGTTTCGGAGATCGAACTGAAACGGGGCGGAACCAGTTACACGTATCTGACGCTTACCGAACTTTCCGCGCCGGATCGGGAACTCTATCTTTTGATGGGTTCCGATATGTTCCTGACGCTCGGTTCGTGGCGTCGTCCCGACGAGATCCTGCGCCTTGCGACGATCGTCGCGGCAGGGCGTGTAAACGACCGGGAAATCGGGGAACAAATGGAAAGAACGCGAAAGCGTCTGCTCTCGGAGTACGGTGGGGATATCCGTTTTCTTGACAACCCCGTCGTTGAAGTTTCGTCCACCTTTCTGCGGGAAAAGATCGAGGCCGGAGAGGACGTTTCGCTCTGGCTCGACGACGACGTCCGCAACTATATCGAAAAAGAGAACCTCTATCATGTTTAACGAACAAGAACTCCGGGCACTTTCCGACACAGTCAGGACAACCCTTTCGGAAAAGCGTTTCCGGCATACCGAGGGCGTGGAAGAAGAGATCGTCCGAATGGGAAAGATCTACCTGCCTGATAGGATCGACGAACTTCGGGCGGCGGCGCTCCTGCACGACGTTGCCAAGGAACTGACCGTCGATGAACAGATCGGAATCTGCCGTGAAAACGGTGATCCCGAACTGGAAACCGCGATCCATTCGCCCGCGATCCTGCACGGACACGCCGCAGCGTACATGATCCCCAAATACCACCCGAAATTCAATCTGCCCGAAATTATCTCTGCGATTTACAAACACACAACCGGTGCGGAGAAGATGTCCGTTTTCGATAAACTTCTTTTCCTTGCCGATTTTATCGAACCGAACCGCCCCTGGAAATTCTGTCAAAAAGCACGTGCAGAGTTCTGGAAACGGATGCCCGACGAAGAGGTCCTTCGCCTTCCTCATCTTGACCTGTTCGTTCTTTCGGTTCTGGAGTTCACGCTCCGCTATCTGAGGGACCGCGGGACGGTTCCCGATCCCACGACCGAACGCGCTGCAAACGCTCTGCGCAAACAATACCCGAACCAAACACTACCGTTACAAGGAGAAACAGAATGACTGCCCAATCCGAGATCTACGAAAACAAAGCCGTTCCTTCTTTTAAGGACGCCGAACCGCTCGCCCTTGCGCGCGAGGTTGCGACCGTTCTGCTCAATAAGAAAGCGTCGAACCTGAAACTCCTTTCCGTATCCGACGTGACTGTGATCGCCGACTATTACGTGATCGTTACCGGGCGCTCCTCGACGCAGATCAAGGCGCTTGCGGACGATTTGGTATACGAGATGGGGCGCCGGGAGATTCCGTGCGCACATCTGGAAGGGCGTGACGGAGGCGCGTGGATCCTTTGCGACTTCGGCTCCGTGATCGTGCATATTTTCGATCGCGAGTCGCGCGAATACTACAACCTGGAACGACTCGCGTCAGAGGGCGCGGAGATCGACTGTACCGACCTGCTTAACCCGGATGAGATCGGTCAGTAAAAGCAATACGAGAAACAATTTGAAAAGGAATAAAGACGATGAAACACGATTTCCAAGAGATTGAAGCCAAATGGCAGAAGAGATGGGATGAAGCCGACGCTTTTGCCGCGACAAACGATTACTCGAAACCGAAATACTATACGCTGGTGGAGTTTCCGTATCCCTCAGGCAACGGTCTGCACGTCGGTCATCCGCGTTCTTATACCGCGCTTGATATCGTTTCGAGAAAAAGAAGGATGCAGGGCTACAACGTCCTTTTCCCGATGGGGTGGGACGCCTTCGGTCTTCCGACCGAGAACTTCGCGATCAAGAATCATATCCACCCGCGTATCGTGACCGAACGGAACGTCGCGCGCTTCAAAACGCAACTGAAGTCGCTCGGGCTCTCATTCGACTGGAACCGTGAGATCAATACCACCGATCCGAGTTACTATAAATGGACGCAGTGGATCTTTCTCAAACTCTTTGAAAAGGGACTCGCCTACAAGAAAAAGATGTCGGTCAACTTCTGTACGTCCTGCAAGGTCGTGCTTGCGAACGAGGAAGTGGTCAACGGCGTTTGCGAACGCTGCGGCGCGCCCGTCATCCATAAGGTCAAGGAACAGTGGATGCTGAAGATCACGGCGTATGCCGACCGTCTGATCGACGATCTCGAGGACGTCAACTTCATCGAGAAGGTCAAGACGCAGCAGATCAACTGGATCGGGCGTTCGACCGGCGCGGAAGTTGTCTTCGAGACGACGGCAGG
>CAMZBE010000117.1 GCA_947304475.1 uncultured Clostridia bacterium | reverse complement strand
TTACGCGCTTCGCAAAAACGATACACCGTATCGTTTTTGCTCGCTTACCCGTTATTCCGCTTCGATACCTCTCCAAATTGTCCGCACTTTTGTGCGAACGCAAGTATTATAACACAAGTTTTCCCTCTTTGCAAGACTTTTTTTCAAAAACCGAAAAAAAGCGAAAGGACGGCGCCCCCAACCGCGAGACGACTTGTTTTGCGCGTTTTTCAATTTGCTGTTGAAAACGGTCGGATCATGTGCTATAATATTCAAAGTTACGTCGCACTACATTGGCGGAGAAAGAGAACAACATGAACGATCAGTTTGAAAGATTCGACAGGCGGACGCCGCCGAAAAAATGCAAGTGGTTTTTGAAGCCGATCGTCTGGCTGCTCGCGTTTTCCGGGACGTGGAAACACAGAACGAAGATCGAAAAGATCAACATGAAGGGCGTAAAGCCGCCCTACGTTCTGCTCGGCAACCACAACGCGTTTTTCGACATGAACGTTTCGGCGCGCGTGACCTTTCCGCACGTGGCGAATTACGTCGTCGCGATCGACGGTTTCATCGGCCGCGAAAAACTGCTTCGCGATATCGGCTGCATCTGCAAGCGCAAGTTCACGAACGATATGACCGTCGTGAAACACATTCGCACCGTCATCCAAAACAAGGGCATCGCGGCGATCTACCCCGAGGCGCGTTACTCGCTCTGCGGAACGACCGCTCCCGTGCCGGAATCTCTCGGGCAACTCTGCAAGGCGCTCGGCGTGCCGGTCGTCACGGTCGTCTGCCACGGGCACCATATCAATCACCCCTTCTGGAACACCCGCCACGAGCGCGGCGTGAAGCACACGACGGCGACGGTCAAACAACTGATCACGTCGGAAGAGATCGGCGCCCTTTCGGTCGACGAGATCAACCGGCGGATCGTCGACGAATTGCAGTACGACGATTTCAAATGGCAACGCGAAAACGGGATCAAGGTCGATTGCCCCGACAGAGCCGTCGGTCTTGAAAAGATCCTCTATCAATGCCCGCACTGCAAAAAAGAATACGCCATGGCGTCCTCGGGCGCGGAGTTGACCTGCCGAAACTGCGGCAAGGTCTGGACCATGACCGAATACGGCAAACTGGCGGCGCAGGACGGGGAGACCGAGTTTGCGCACGTTCCCGACTGGTACGAATGGGAGAGAGCGAACGTAAAAGCCGAGGTCGAAAGCGGAACCTACTCGTCGGGCGTGTTGCCCGTCAAGGTGGAAAGTCTTCCGAACGCGAAGGGGTTTATTCCGCTTGGCGAAGGCACCATGACGCACGATATGAACGGATTTGAAGTCACCGTGAAAACGCCCGACGGCGAACTCTATACGATGAAGAAGCCGGTGCCGTCGCTCTACTCCTGCCATATCGAATACGAGTACCTTTTCAAGCACGGCGACTGCGTTGATCTCAACACGCTCGAAGACACCTGGTACGTTTACCCCGAAAACTGCGAGTTCTCGGTGACGAAAATGGCGCTCGCGACCGA
Source organism: uncultured Clostridia bacterium (assembly GCA_947304475.1). GTDB lineage: Bacteria > Bacillota > Clostridia > Oscillospirales > CAG-272 > UBA1740. Next base: position 3,556 of record CAMZBE010000117.1, on the reverse strand, counting down.
GGAACTCTATTACGATTTCCGGAAAAAAGCCGGCAGACCTTGTAAAGACGGCTTGGTCTGACGTTCTCTCTTGAAAACGCGGTCTGAACCCGAGAATTCCCGACGCGTCGCGGCGGGAATTCTTTTTTTCGTCCGCCCGTTCTGCTTTTTTTCTCGAGCGGGTAGATTTTTCTTTCCATTTATGTTACAATAGAAAAAAAGCCGGGGGCGGAATGCCGCCGCGACCGGAGAGAGAGGAACGTATGAAACGGAACGGATACATCAGTTGGGACGAATACTTTATGGGCGTTTCGCTTTTGGCGGCGGAGCGGTCGAAGGATCCCAACACGCAGGTCGGCGCGTGCATCGTCGACGAGAACGAACGGATCATTTCGACCGGTTACAACGGCTTTCCCTACGGGTGTTCCGACGACGAGTTCCCGTGGGATCGCGCGGGCGACACGGCGGGGAAGACCAAGTATCCCTACGTCGTGCACGCCGAACTGAACGCGATCCTGAACGCAGGCGGACGTCGGCTCGCGGGTTCGCGGATCTACGTCGATCTGTTCCCCTGCAACGAGTGCGCGAAGGCGATCATTCAGTCGGGGATCCGCGAGGTGATCTACCTTTCCGACAAGTACGCAGAGACCGAGATGACCAAAATCTCGCGCCGTATGCTGACGGCGGCGGGCGTCAAACTGACGCAGTTGCAGCCGACGCGCGACGCCATCGTTCTGAATTTCAAAAAAGGACTCTGATCAAATCGAACGAAAGGAAGTAACGCTATGGGAACCAAGACGCGCTCGAAAAAGAAAACGATCCTGCTCTCGGTCTTCATTCCGCTCGCTCTGATCCTCGCGCTCGTGCTCGGCTACGCCGCCTACGTTCTGATCGCCTATCACCGCGTCGGCGATCAACCGGAACTTGAGATCGTCAATCCGCAAACCGGATCTCCCGCGACGGCGACCGAGTATAAACTGCTCTCCTACAATATCGGTTTTTGCGCCTACACTCCCGATTTCGGCTTTTTCATGGACGGCGGGAAGGGAAGCCGCGCGAAATCAGCCGACGCGGTAAACGAGGTGATCAACGGCATCGTCGCCCTCGTCGGCGCGGAGAATCCCGATCTGCTTCTCTTGCAGGAAGTGGACAAGCGCTCGCAGCGCGCCTGCAAGGTCGACGAAGCGGCGGCGTTCGACGCGGCGCTGCCCGCCTATACCTCGGTTTACGCCATCAACTGGGACAGCCCCTATCTGTTCTTCCCGTTCAACAAGCCGCACGGCGCGGCGCTGACGGGGATCAAGACTTATTCGCGTTTCGCGATCGCGTCGGCGTCCCGCGTCGAACTGCCGGTCGAAACGTCGCTTATGAAACTGGTCGACCTCGACCGTTGCTATTCGGTTTCGCGCATTCCCGCAGAAAACGGGAGGACGCTCGTTCTCTACAATTTCCACCTGTCCGCCTACACCTCGGACGGCAAGATCGCGGAAGAGCAACTCAAATTGATGCTTGCGGATATGAAGAGTGAAGCCGACGCCGGCAACTACGTGATCGGCGCGGGCGACTTCAACAAGGATCTGCTCGGCAATTCGGGCAAGATCTTCGGCGTGCCGGGCGATCAGTACAGTTGGGCGCAGCCCATTCCCGAGGGGACCTTCGACGGAACGGGGATCAAGCTCGTCGCGCCGTATGACGCCGACAACCCCGTCGCCTCTTGCCGGAACGCAGACGGCCCCTACAATCCCGGTCAGTTCCGGATCACGATCGACGGCTTCCTCGTTTCGGGGAACGTGAAGGTCGTATCGTCGCGCGTCATCGATACCGGCTACGCGTATTCCGACCACAACCCGGTCGAAATGACATTCTCCCTGAACCCCTGATGCGCACCGTGATAAAACTGCATTACGCCGCTTGGCGGCGCCGCGCCCTCTCCGATCTGTCGGGGAGGGTTGCCGTCGTTACGGGGGGAAACGGCGGTCTGGGATTTGAGACCGCGCGCGGGCTGCTCGCTCTGCACGCCCGGGTGATCCTCGCCTGCCGCGACGCGTCAAAAGGAGAGGCGGCGCGGGCGCGTCTTCTGTCCGAATTTCCCGACGCCAAGGTTGATTTCCTGCCGCTTGATCTGTCCCGCCACGTCTCGATCACGGAGTTTTCCGACCGTCTTGCCGCGCTTGCGCCGAAAGTTGATCGGTTCGTGCACTGCGCCGGCGTATACTATCCGCGGGAGAACCGCACGTCCGACGGACTTCCCGCGACGGTCGGGATCAATTTCGCCGGGACGGTCGCGCTCGCAAAGGCGACCGAACCGCTTCTTTCCCCGGACGGTCGCGCCGTGTTCGTCACCAGTCTGGTCGACCGGAAGGGAAGCGTGAAAGAGGATCCCCTCGCCGACGACGAGCCGGACGGGTACGCCGCGTACGCGCGAAGCAAGTTTTTGCTCTCGGGGTACGTTTTCAAAAAGAGTGCCGAACGCGTCCCCGGAGAGCCGCTTTACCTCGCCGCGCACCCCGGGATCACCAAAACCCCCCTTCTGTCGAAGGAAAAAACCGGACCACGACCGCTTTGGAGCAGAGCGGGGCACGCGCTGATTTATCCCTTTACCCAGTCGCCCGAGAAATCTTCGCTCCCCATCCTTTTCGCTGTCGCGGGAAGGGCGGAGAACGGCGATCTCTTCGCCCCGCGCGGGCTCTTTCAGGTCTGGGGCTACCCCAAACGCTTCCCCTTCTCCCGCCGCGTCCGCGACGCGGTAAAAAAGTATCCGGAATGTTTCGAGATCTGACCGGGAGAGGGAGTACGCCCGCTTTTCTTTCCGCTCCTTGCAAGACGTCGCCCTGCGTCCTGCAAAACGGTGTATATTATGCACGATTATCCTAATTTATATTCACTTTTTGCAATTTAAAAATATTTTTACCCAAAAAGCAATAATTTGCACAAAAAATATTGCTTTCTTTCTTGATTTGCTGTATAATAATCTTAACGGCGGGCGTTGACCGTCCGTCGCAAATAAAGGAGGAAACAAGTATGAAGAAATTAACCGCTATTCTTGCGCTCGTTCTTTGCCTCGTTCTTTGTGTCTTCGCGTTCGCGTCCTGCGAAAAGAAGGGCAAAAAGACGAGCACCACCGCGGCGGGAACCGCCGCTCCTGCTCCGTCGTCGGGCGACGCGAGTTCCGCCGACGCTACGACGGCACCGGAACCGACGCAAGAACCCCACGTCTGCACCCCCGGCGAACTCGAAGTCACCAAACCGGCGACCTGTATCGACAAAGGGACGATGGCGCGGTTCTGCACCGAGTGCGGCAATCTGATCGAAGGTTCGACCGTCGATATCGACATCGATCCCGAGGCGCACAAGATCAACGAATGGATCATCGTCGAACCCACGCTGCTTGCTCCGGACGGCAGCGAGACCGGTACCTGCCTCCTGTGTGGAAAGGAAGTCAAACACGAACTCGTCTTTGAGCCGTACGTCATTCCTTCGGCGATGGACGCGGTCGCGCGCTCCGATTACAACAAGGAGAAGCACGTGGACTGGCTGAACGACAGCAACAATTCCAACGGAATCCAGATCAAAAAGA
>CAMZBE010000116.1 GCA_947304475.1 uncultured Clostridia bacterium | reverse complement strand
CGTCGATCTTGACACGGTACCGGTCAAGATGACGATCACCAATATCGCCGCGTCCGAAAACCCCGTCTATATCGCGCTTTCCGACGTCCATTGGGTTTGCGGAAACGGCTTCCGCCGGAACGTCAGTCCGGTCGCCGATCCCGTCGATCGCACGATCGTCCTGGACGACAAGGGCACGGCGGATCCCTCGGACGACGTCACCTGCTCGGGCAAGATCTGGTACGTCTTTGACAACTGACCGAAAGGAGAGGGCGAAATGAAAGACAAAAAAACCTACGAACCCGCAACCGTCAAGGTCGTCTTGCTTGATCGGGATATGCTGATCACCTCCGCCGGCACGCTCGGCGAGGAAAGTTGGGAGACCTTTGATTTCAGTTCTCTCTGATCCGAAGAGAAACACCGCCCGCCGGGAAACCGGCGGGCGGCTTTTTTGTACGGGAAAGGCGGGGAACCCCCGATCTGTTTTTCCGCCGCATCCGCGGCGTGAAAAGAGAAAAAAGCAAACGGGGTGATGGGCGCTTCGCGCGCGATAGGTTGCTTCGCAACGCGATATGCTCCGCGCCTTCGGCGGGCGGTGTTCAACCTTGTTCGCATTTTGCCGTGAACAGCGTTTGATCGGAGCGGGAGGCACGAACGGATCATCCGTCATCCTTTTTGTTTTCCGTCACGCGCCGTATGCGTTCGTCGTTCTTTTCGTTTTTAAAGTATTGATACAGTACGCAGGGGATCATGCCGTTGTAGAGTTTGCGGGTTTTATCGGCGCGTTTGCCGTAGAGAGTTTCAAAGTTCTGCACCGACGAGATGATATAGATCTGCCACGGGGCGAGATCGCGGAAGTGGCGACCGAGTTCGCGGTAGAGGGTTTCGACCTCGGGGGCGGTCATCATACGCTCTCCGTACGGGGGGTTCGAGACGACGGTGCCGCGCCGACCGGGCGCGGAGATCGTGCGCGCGTCGGCTTGGAACGCGCGGATCCGGTCGTCGACGCCGGCGCGCTTCGCGTTCTCTTCGGTCAGGGCGACCGCGTCGGGATCGATATCCGAGGCGTAGACCTCGAACTTGGTCTGCACGATCGTGTCGCGCGCCTCTTCTCTTGCCGAGAGCCACACGCCGCGCGGGATGGCGGGGAAGCGTTCGGCGGCGAAGCGGCGGCGGGCGCCGGGCGCGATCTTCTTCATCTGCATCGCGGCTTCGATGGCGATGGTGCCCGAACCGCACATGGGATCCCAGAACAGCACGTCCTCGCGCGGTCGGGAGATCGCGGCGATGGCGGCGGCGAGGGTTTCGCGGATCGGGGCGGCGTTGGATTGCGGACGGTAGCCGCGTTTATGGAGCGGATCGCCCGAGGTGTCGATCATCAAGGTCGCCTCGTCCTTCAGGATAAAGAACTCGACCTGATAGGTCACGCCGGTCTCGGGGAAACGCGTCAGTCCGTAGACCGACGAAAGGCGGTCGACGATCGCCCGCTTCACGATCCTCTGACAGTCGGGGATCGAAAAGAGTTTGCTCTTGATCGAGTGTCCCTTGACGGGGAAGGCGTCGTCCCGCCCGATCCAGGTTTCCCAGGGCAGCGCCTTGGTCCCCTCGAACAGGTCGTCGAAGGTGTCGGCGCGGAAGCGTCCGAGGTTGATGAACACGCGCTCCGCATAGCGGAGAAACACGTTCGAGAGGGCGATCGCTTCCTCGTCCCCGCGGTAGGTGATCCGCCCGTCGATGGTCTCCACCCGGTCGTAGCCGAGGCGCTCGATCTCCTCGCCGAGCAGGTGTTCCAGCCCGAACAGGCAGGTCGCGGTCAGGGTGATATTCATGCCTGCCCGCCCTTTTCGTCGGGGCGCCCCTCGCCCTCGAAGATGATCCCGTCAAACGCCTCGGGCGAGGCGGCAAGATCCTCCTTCGTTTTGACCGTCCACGAGACGGCGGGGACGCCGTAGAGCCGGCGCAGACGCGCAAACGAACGGTCGTCCCGGTCCCCGATCCGATAGGCGAGAAAATCGGGGCGGGAACGGAAGTTCAGAAGGAAGTGCTGTAAGAAGAAATACTTGCATTTCCCCTTGTACTTATCGTGGCGCAGGTACGCCATCGCGAGTTGCCCGCGCAGGATCCCCGGGCGGTTTTTTCTGAACCACGCGAGGGCGAGCGGGTTGAAGGACTCCACCCAGTATTCGCCGGGATAGGCGTCGAGCAGTTCGGCGGCTTTGGCGCAGGTCGCGCGGTAGGCGGGATCCTCGCCCTTGATCTCGACCAGGATCGGCACGCGCCCGCCGATCACCTCGAGCACCTCGGCAAAGGTCGGGATCCCGATCCCTTCCTGCCCGAAGAGGGGGGTGGTCGCCAGTTTTTCAAGCGGATAGTCGCGCGTCGAACCGGGAAGCCCGCAGACGCGTTCGAGCGTCTGGTCGTGGAAGACCACCGGGATCCCGTCGGAGGAGAGTTGCACGTCGAGTTCGACGCCGTAGCCCGCCTCGACGGCGGCTTTGAACGCGGGGAGCGAGTTTTCGGGCACCTCCGGGTTCTTATGCAGTCCCCGGTGCGCGAGCGCCAGCCCCTTGAAGCGTTCGACGCCCGCCCGCGGTCTGGCGGGCGCGGTCAGAAAACGGCGCAGGAAGAAGCAGAGAAGGAAGAGTAAGACGAGGGCGCCGAAAACGGCGCAAAGGGTGATCTGAAGCGGCGTCATGCCGATACCTCCGTATTGTCGTTTTGCGGCGGGAGCGTTTCACGGTTGTCGCCGCGCTTAACGAAAATCATGGTGATCAGGGCGCAGAAAATGCAGATCGAAGCGTAGGGGAAAAGCGAGGTCATCCCGATCCGATCCATAAAGAAGCCCGAGAGGATCGGCGTCAAGGTCTGCGCCGCCATCGACGCGGTGTAGTAGTAGCCGGTGTACTTGCCGACGTTGTCCGCGCTGCAGAGTTCGACCACCATCGGGAAACTGTTGACGTTGATCGCCGCCCAACCGATCCCGGCGGTGCAGAACAGGACGTTGACCAGAAGCGCCGGGCTGTTCTGCCGCAGAATCGAGCAGAACGAGAAGGCGACGGTCATCATGATCACCCCCGCGAGGATCGTGCGTTTGCGTCCGACCTTCGCCGACAAAAACCCGATCGGCAGAAACGCGAGGATGGTCACGCCCTGCGCGAGCAGGAGCGTCAGGTTGTAGTCGAGCCCGAGCACCGTTCCGGCGTAGACCGAATACTTGCTTGTCACGGCGTTGTAGCCCATGTACCAGAAGACCACCGACGCAAGGATCAGGAGCAGGGGGAGAAGCGCCCCGGTCCCGCCGTGCTTTGCCGCCTCGCGCTTGGCTTCGTCGAGTTCGCTTTCCACGTCCGGAGAGATGCCGAGCCGCTTGCTCTCTTCCTCCATTTCGCGGACCATGCGCGGCTCGCGCACGAAGGTAAGGAAGATCGCGAGCGAGACCGCCATCATCGCGGCGACGATCAGGAAGAAGGTGCCGTAGTGCATCAGGGCGTTTTCGGGTTTGCCGGTCCCGAGCACCAACCCGAGCGCGAGCGTCAGGATCCCGCCGACCGCACCCATCAGGTTGATGACGGCGTTCGCCTTCGATCGCAGCGGCTTTACGGTCACGTCGGGCATCAGGGCGACGGCGGGGGAGCGGAAGACCGACATCGAAAGGAGCAGAAGGATCAGCGCCCCCATAAACAAGATCATCGGCGCGGGGTTCGCCTTGGTGACGATCCGGGCGTACGCCTGCCGCGCCGGAATCACGTAATCGGTCTGCCCCTCCGTGAGGTCGCCGTTCTCGTCGGTCAGGGGGATCGACGTGAACGCCTCTTTGCTCGTGAAGAGCGATTGCAGACGCACCTTGCCCGTGCCGTTCGGATCGGCGATCTCGGGATCGGCGTCCCAGACCTCGCCGAGTTGCGCCGCCCGGTCGTCGGGATCGGCGTCGGTCAGGTTCTGGAGTTGCATCCGGTCGGAGAGCGAGAGCGGAAAGATCAGGGCGATCGCCACGATGGTCCCGATCAGAATGAAGGGCGTGCGCCGCCCCATCTTCGAGCGGCACTTGTCCGAGAACGCGCCGAAGAGCGGGAGCATGAAGAGCGCGACGATATTGTCAAGCGCCATGATGACGCCCGACACCGTCTGCGAGAGCCCGAACTTGTCGGTCAGGATCTTCGGGATCAGCGTATCGTACGCCTGCCAGAACAGGCAGATCAGGAAAAAGGCGAAGCCGACCAGAACGGTTTTCCTGTAATTGAGTTTCACGGGAACCTCCTTCGGGGGCGCTCCCCCGCAAGTTATGCGTTGTCTTTCTATTATACTATTTTCCGTTCCGGTTGTCAATTTACGGAACGGGGAAAAGTTACTTTTTCAGTTTCGCGCCCGCGCGCGATTGACAAGCGGGGGGAAAAAGGATATAATATCATCGGAGTTTCGTCGGGACTGCGACGAAAAAACGAAGGGAAGGGGGAACGCGCCGTGAAACTGATCCGTGTACTGCCCGGCTGTTCGCCCGCCGAATCGGGACGGACGGTCGCCGCGCTCGGCTTTTTCGACGGGGTGCATATCGGGCACCGCCGCCTGCTTGACAGGGCGGCGGAGATCGCCGCGTCGCGCGGACTGATCCCCTCGGTCTTCACCTTCTCGGACGACGCCCGCACCTTCAAGCCCGACGCCGAGCGCCTGACCGACTTTTCCGAAAAACTCGAACTGTTCCGCGCGGCGGGGATCGAACGCGTCTACGCCGCCGATTTTCCCGCGTTTGCGGGGCTGTCCCCCGAACGCTTCGTCCGGGAGATTTTGATCGGGCGGCTGAACGTCTCGGTCGCGGTCTGCGGCTTCAATTTCCGCTTCGGCGCGCGCGCCGCCGGGGACAGCGACGCGCTGGTACGCTTGATGCGCGAGGCGGGCGGGGAAGCGGAGGTGATCGCGCCGACCTTGCTTGACGGCGTCGTGGTCAGTTCGTCCGCGATCCGTTCGGCGCTTAACGCGGGCGACGTCGGACTGGCGGCACGGATGCTGAACAGACCGTACGCGCTCACGGGGACGGTCGAACACGGGCGGGGCTACGGGCATACCGAAGGGATCCCGACCGTCAACCTGCCGCTCGCGCCGCATCTTGCCGTTCCGCGCCTCG
>CAMZBE010000115.1 GCA_947304475.1 uncultured Clostridia bacterium | reverse complement strand
GTTGCTCGTCGTTCCGTCGTCGAGGACGGTCAGGGGCAGCGGCTTGGTCGCCGCCCATTCGGAAAAGCAGGGGGCAAACTTGTGATTGGAGATCACGACGAACCGGTCGATCAGCCCCGTCGGGGCGATATCGTCGAGCAGATGGTCGAGAATGGTCTTCTCCCCCACTTTGAGCAGGGGCTTCGGAAAGTTCTCGGTCAGCGGGTACAGCCGGGTGGCGTACCCCGCCGCAAGGATCAGACATTTCATACGGCTTCTCCTTTCGTTCAGGGCAAAAAGGCGGAACTGTAAAACCGCCCGTCGGTCGGAAGCGTAACGAAATCAACCGTCTCCGCCGCCTCTTCAAGCGTGATCTCGTTTTCGGCGAGAGTACAGAAGAACGCGAATTCCTCGTCCGTCATGTTGGCGACGTAACTCTCCCCTTCGGTCTGGTAGAAAACGGCGCGCCGGACGGTCCCGTAATCGAACCCGAGCGGCTTTGCCTCCCGGTCGAACGCCTTTTCGTCGTCGATACCGTATTGGAAGAGCCGTTCACAAGCCGCGTCGAGTTCGTCGCAGGTCTTTTGGGAGAGCGTCAGATCCGCTTCCTCGAAAAGCGCGGAGGCGAGGACGATCCGTTTGATCCAGTTATCGGCTTCCGCCCTTACTTTTTCGGCGTTGGTAACCCCCGCTTCCGCCGCGGCGTTCCAGTATCCGGGCGTGTCGGCTGCGGCGGGATCGACGCGCGACTGCGACGACAGATATTCGTACTTATACGCAGAGAGCCAGTAGAGGTAAAGATCGCGCCGGACGGTCACCGCCCCGTACAAGATCATCACCTTCCCCCGTGCGCGGTAGACGCAGAGCGGGACGAAGATCGCCGTCAGGATCATCACCGCGATCAGGGCGAGCACAACGATCGCGAAAACGGTATGCCCCCGTCCGCTCTTTTTGATTGCTCCGGTATCGTTACTTATCACCGTTATCCCCCGTTTCCGCGCCGTCGGGGCGCACTTCTTTCTGTTTTCGCTCGTAGAGGAGCAGCACGCGCGCGGCGCTCTCCGCCGCGTCTTCGCCGCCTTTCAAGCGCAGGAATACTCCCGCGTCCCGACCGCCGCCGAAGCGCAGTCCCGGACGCTCAGCAAACACGACCGCCCAGACCGCGATATCCCCGACGCCCTGCGTGACGAACCGGACGTCGCCCGAGCGGAACTCGACGCGAAGAAGCCCGATCCTCGACGCCGCGGCGCGCAGAAGCGAAAGCCAGAGCAACCGCCGCGTCTCCTTCGGCGGTTCGCCGAAGCGTTCGCGGAACTCGGACAAGACGTCGGAAAGATCGTCCTCGGTCAGGATCAGCGAGATCTTCTTATACATCTCCATACGGTGCGCCGAGAGCGGGATATAGGACGAAGGAACGTTCGCCGAATCGGGATAGTCGATCTTCGCCTCGCTGATCTCCTTCGTGACCTTCCCCTGTTCCTCGAGGATCGCCTCGTTCAGCAGCCGGATATAGAGATCGTAGCCCACCTGATCGATATGCCCGTGCTGTTCCGCGCCGAGCAGGTTGCCCGCGCCGCGGATCTCGAGGTCGCGGAGCGCGATCTTGAACCCCGCGCCGAACTCGGCGTATTCGCGGATCGCGGAGAGCCGCTTGGTCGCGATCTCCGAGAGCGCCTTGCCGGGACGGAACGTGAAGTAGGCGTAGGCGTGACGGCTGCTCCGTCCGACGCGCCCGCGGATCTGGTGGAGTTGGGAGAGCCCCATACGGTCGGCGTTCTCAATGATCAGCGTGTTGGCGTTGGGAAGGTCGACGCCGGTCTCGATGATGGTGGTGCAGATCAGAACGTCGATCTCGCCCCGGACGAGCGACTGCCAGATATCCTCAAGTTCGTCCTTGTCCATACGCCCGTGGGCGTAGGCGACGCGCGCATCGGGAAGCGCCCGTTTGACGCGTGCGGCGACGAGATCAATATCGTCGATCTTGTTGTAGAGGTAGAGCACCTGCCCGCCCCGCGCGATCTCCCGCCGCATCGCCTCTCCGATCACGACGTCGTCGTGCGCGAGCACGAAGGTCTCGACGGGGTGACGGTCGCCCGGCGCTTCGTCGAGGATCGACATATCGCGGATCCCGGACATCGCCATATTGAGCGTGCGCGGGATCGGGGTAGCGGTCAGGGTAAGGACGTCGACGTCGGAGGCGAGTTTCTTCAGTTTTTCCTTCTGCGCGACGCCGAATCGCTGCTCTTCGTCAACGATCAGCAGTCCGAGATCGCGGAAGGCGACCGACGCGCCGAGCAGGGCGTGCGTCCCGACGATCAGGTCGATCTCACCGCGTTTGAGACGGCGCAGGATCGCCGCCGCTTCCTTCGGCGTGCGGAAGCGTGAAAGCATCTCGACCGTCACGGGAAAGCCCCGCATACGCGAGAGCGCGGTCTGATAATGCTGCAGGGCGAGGATCGTGGTCGGGACGAGGATCGCGACCTGTTTTCCCGCGACGATCGCCTTGAAGGCGGCACGGAGCGCGACCTCGGTTTTGCCGTATCCGACGTCCCCACAGAGAAGGCGGTCCATCGGTACGGGGCGGAGCATATCGTTTTTGATCTCTTTGATCGCCTCGGTCTGGGACTCGGTTTCCTCAAACTCGAAGGCGTCGTCGAACTCGCGTTCCATCTCGCAGTCGGGGGAGAACGAGAAGCCCGGGCGGCGCTGACGGCGGGCGTACAGGTCGATCAGTTCCTTCGCCATCTCGCGCGCCGCGCTCTTGGCTTTCGCCTTGGCTTTTCCCCATTCGGGACCGCCGAGACGCGACAGTCTGACCGTCCCGTCTTCCGCCTTCGCGCCGATATAACGCGAAATCATTTCAAGCCGTTCGGCGGGGAGAAAGAGTTTGTCGGTCCCGGCGTAGCGAATGGCGATATAGTCGCGCGTCGCTCCGGCGACCGTCATGGTCTCGATCCCCTCGAAGATCCCGATACCGTAGTTGGCATGGACGACATAATCGCCCTCGGACAGATCGGCGTAGGAGAGGATCCGCTTCCCCGCCGACGCCTTGTGCCGCGTCCTCGACTGACGGCGTCGGAGCGCGTCGGAGCGTTCCTCGTCGGTGCGGGTAGTCAGGACTGCGATCCGCGCGTTCATCAGTTCATAGCCCGAACTGACCGTACCCACCCCGACCGTGATCACCCCGGCGGGAACGCTGTCTGCGTCCGGGATCGCGTCGGAAGGGGCGCGCCGGGCGGGCAGATCGTGTTCGCGAAGCGATCCCGCAAGAGCGTCCGCCTCGGCGTCAGAGCCCGCAAGAAGCAGGATCCGGTAGCCCCCGGACAGAAAGGAACCGATCTCCTCGGTCAGCATCTCGAAACGTCCGGCGTAAGAAACGGTACGGCGGCAACGGAACCCGAACAGTCCCGCGAGCCGCGTCGCGCCGATCCCGCCTCCGAAGGGGTTGACGTGGACGGCGACCGTCGACGAGAGCAGACGGTCGAACTGCGCAGAAGTCGGCGGCGTGATCGCGTATTTGCCGACGAGGGTGCCTGCGTCGAGCAGATTTTTCAAGGTCTCGACGACGAGTGCCGACTGCCCTTCAAGGCGTTCGCGCACCTCGCTCGTTCCGAGCAGGAAGGCGAGCGGGTGTCCGCTTCCCGGAAGGAAGTCGAACAAGGTCGAACTCTCGGGCGAGACCAAAGGAAAATACTTATCGAGGAAGGAAAGATCGGTTCCGCCGTCCAGCGCCGCAAGTTCGGCAGAGTAGACCTCGCGGGCGTGCAGCGCGGCGTCCCCCTCTCCGTCCGGAACGAACGCCTTGCTCTTCCCGGAGCGCGCCGGGGGTGCGGGGAGTTTGGCAAGTTCCGCGGAAATCACCTCGCGCACCTTGGCAAGCGTTTCGGGCGTCGGCAGGATCTCGCGGGCGGGCAGCAGCGTGACCGGTTCGGTCACGGTGCCGGTAATCCGCTGCGAAAGGGGATCGAAGCGGCAGACGCGGTCGATCTCGTCACCGAAGAAGTCCACGCGTAAGGGCAGCGGTTCGCCGCCCGGGTAAACGTCGACGATACCGCCGCGGCGGGCGAACTGCCCCGCGCTCTCGACCGTGTCGACGCGTTTGTATCCGGTTTCCGAAAGCGCCTTCACAAGTGCGTCGGGGGACAGGAGCCCACCGGCGGAAAGAACCGTGCCGCATCCGGCGAGCCGCTCGGCACAGATCGTCGGTTGCAGGGCGGCAAACGGCGTGGCGGCGATCGCGTCGAACTCGCCCGAGATCGCACGATACAACACAGAAAGCCGCTCACGTTCAAGATCGTGAGAGGCGGTCATATGATGGAGACAGAATTCCCGCGCGGGATAGGCGGCGGCGCGGAGTCCGGCGTCGGAGAGCATCGCGCTGACGCGTGCCGCCTCGGCTTCGTCCCGGCAGAATATCAGGGCGGGACGGTGCGAGGGTTCGCTGCGATGATCCCGGATCGCCTCGGCAAGAAACGCGTCGGCTGCCCCGCCGGACAGTCCGTTGACGACGATGGGCAACGGCGTTTTCGCCGCGACCGTCTCGGAGAGCGTGATCGACGCACCCCGGAACTCCCTGTCCAGGCGGATCGGATTGGTGACTTTCTGCATGGAGCGTCCTTATATCTTTCAGTGGGAATAGCGGTTCATGGCGGTTTCGATCTCCCCCGACACGATCAGCGTCGCCGCGTCGAAAAAGTCGGGGGCGCGGGCGGCGATCTTCTTTGCGTCGTCGGGTGGGAGTTTCCCGAGCACCCAGTCGACCAGGTCGTATTCGGGGTGGGGTTTTTGTCCGACGCCGATCCGGATCCTCGGAAAAGCGTCGCTCCCGAGCAGTTCCGTGATATTGCGGAGCCCGTTGTGCCCGCCGTGCGAGCCGCTCCGCCGGATCCGGATCCGACCGGGTTCAAACGAGATATCGTCGCAGAGGATCAGGATCTTTTCGGGCGGGATCTTATAGAAGCCCGCCGCGTCGCGTACCGCCTCTCCCGAGAGGTTCATATAGGTCTCGGGTTTCAGGAACAGCACGCCGTGTCCTCCGAGCGCGCCCCGACCGGTCAGTCCCTTGTGGGCGGCACGGTCGATCTTCACTCCCGCCTTTTCCGCGACGGCGTCGATCGCGACATACCCGGCGTTATGCCGC
>CAMZBE010000114.1 GCA_947304475.1 uncultured Clostridia bacterium | reverse complement strand
CTAGGCATCTTTGACGAACGGGATATGATCGATTTTTCGTATTTGATCCACCGTCAGCATCTGCGTCCGCTGATCTGCCATTTTGAGCGGCATATTCTGATGCCGAGCAACGCCAAGGAAAAACTGCTCGGGATTTTTGCCTGCGAGTATCTGATCACGTCAACTTCCCTGCTTTTTCGCCCTATTCAAGACGTTCTGCAGCGCAGTACACTTGACAAACGCACCTATTACCTCTGTTCAAACGCCCACAACGCGACAACACGCGCGCCCCTTTTGACCGAAGAGGAAATGCGTCTTTCCGGTATGTTTCAACACGCACTGCTGAAGAAACTTCTGCAATCGAACGCGCAATCCGGTAATTCCTTTTTTCTTCAGATATTTTACTCTCGTCGCTTCGCCGCCTCTGAGATGCCTTTCCGACTTGTTCTTATCGAGGATCAGACGAACGCGGTCGTATAAGTCCGGATCGACTCGTTCCAGTTTCTCGGTCAGATCCTTATGTACGGTGCTTTTACTGACCGAAAAGACACGTGCGACGGAGCGCACCGTCGCACCTCGTTCGATCATATATTCAGCGAGGATCTCGCACCTTTCCCTGTCCTCTTCAAGTTTCACGCGGCGTCTCCCCCTTTTCCAGAGCGTTTTCTACTTCAGTATATGAAAGGTTTGACGCGATCCATGCAAAAAGAAGAAATAAAACGCGTTCCGTCGACGGTTATGGAGGGAATGCAGTCAATCCGCTCCGTGATTGCGGGAAACGAAGCCGGGATCAACGACCGGAAGATCAAAGAGATCGTCGTCGACCGTGAGAAGGCGTCCGCCCTTTCGCGCGAACTCGGCTGGCTCCGGCACGTTTCCGAAAAGTACGGCTTTCTGATCAGCGAGCGTAACCCCGCCGAGATCGACGCCCTCGCGCTCGGTCGAACGCACGGCGGGATCCTGGCGCTCTGCTCCGAGAGAACCGTACCCGCACTTGACCGCGCGGAGATTAAAGAGAACGGTTTTTACGTGATGATCGAGGGGATCGAAGATCCCTACAATTTCGGGTACGCTCTCCGCTCGCTTTACGCCGCAGGTGTGGACGGGATCGTGCTTGACGAACGAAACTGGCTTTCTGCCGCAGGCGTCGTGGCCCGTTCGTCCGCCGGGGCGTCCGAAATGTTCCGAGTGTTCACGTCCAAACCGACCGACGCGGCAGATCTATTTAAGGAACTCGGCTATTCCATCGTCTGCGCAGACCGTGACACACCCCATACGCTCGAGGATTCGACGATCCGCTTTCCCGTTTTCCTCGTCGTCGGCGGGGAACGCCGCGGTATATCGCGGGCTCTGCTCGATCGGGCAGATCTCAAGGTCAAGATCTCCTACGGACGGGAGTTCCGTGCCGCTCTTTCTGCGGCGTCCGCCGCCACCATTCTCGCCTATGAGATCTTCCGCCAGAACCGAATCAAATAAAAAAGACCGCCGCGGCAAATGCCGCGGCGGTCTTACTGTCTTATTCCAGACCGGCGAGTTTTTCGGCGATCAGGTCGAATACCTGTTCCTTGCTTTCAAGCGGTAAATCCTGCTCCTTGCAGGCGTTCGGTTCAAGATCTTCGGGCAAATCCTGGTCGTTAAGAAAGAAGATGACGATTTCGTCGGAATAGATCGTAAGATCCATCGTGTAACCGTGATAACCGCTCTCAACGTTGATCCATTGATAATCGTCGTCCCACTGGATCTGAACGTTGTTCCATTTCAGACCGAGCGTTTTCAGGCGCTTTTCAAACGAACCGTTGAGATAATCGATCAGAAGCAGGTCGAACGCGGTATACTTTTCTTTCGGTTTGTTTTCAAGATACAGTCGAACCTTCTTTTTCTTGGTCATGAACATACGGTCTGTTTTTTCCTTTCAAAGAAAAGACGGGATAAAAACCCCGTCTTTTAGAATTTAAAATCTTATTCGTCGTCCTTTTCGTCGTCGTCAAGGTCGCACGCTTCGTCGCAACTCTCGCACTCGCCGTCGCAGACGCAACTGAACTTCTCGCCGCAGGCGGGACAGACGATGCTCTCGGGATCGAGCGAATCGTCAAAGCAGACGACCTCGCCGCAAGATGGACAGGTCGCTTCGTAGAAGTTTGCCTCGTCGTCATCATCCTCGTCGTCTTCGTCTTCGTCGTCCTCTTCGGTTTGGTCATCGTCGATATCATAGAGATCATCCTCAACGTCGGCGAGATCTTCGTCGAGTTCCTCGACGTATTCACGGAGAGATTTGGCGTTATCGGCAAGTTTCTTGATCTCTTCAGCCATTTCGCCGAGTAGATCGGTGATCTCGCCGAACAGTTTACCGGTCGGGGTGGAAAGATCCAGGTTCATTCCCTCAATCAACCCTTTCAGGTATGCCGCTTTTTCAGTGATTTTCATAGATTCGTTCCCCCTTTCAGGTTCGCTTCCGGACTTATCAGGCTCGTTCGAGATACGAACCGCCGTCGCGGGTGTCGATACGTATCTTGTCACCCTCGTTGATGAAGATCGGAACCTTGATGGTCGCGCCGGTCTCAACGACGGCGGCTTTCTGCACGTTGGTCGCGGTATTTCCCTTCACGCCGGGTTCGCACTCGGTGACAAGCAGTTCAACGAATGTAGGCGGTTCGACCGAGAAAACGTTGCCGTTCCACGAAAGGATCTTGCACATGGTCTCTTCCTTGACGAACCGGAAGTTGCTGTCCAGTTTGTCCTTGGAGAGAGGCATCTGATCGTAGGTCTCCATATCCATAAAGTAATAGAGATCGCCGTCGTTATACAGGTACTGCATCTCCTTGCGCTCCACGACCGCCTGCTCGAATTTCGCAGTCGGGTTGAAAGAAGTTTCGGTCACGCTGCCGGTGATGATGTTCTTCATCTTGGTGCGCCCTTGCCCGGCTTGACGTGCTGGAACTCGACGACCTGCATCAGGTTGCCGTCGTACTCGAAGGTCATGCCGTTTCTGAAATCGCCAGCGGTAATGGTAGCCATTTTCTCGTTTCCCCGACGGTAAAAGGTATAGTCGGGAGAGCGTTATCCGGTCAGCCGTCGACTGTCCGGCTCTCCCATACGCGCAAAATGCGCATGAAATCAATAATATTGTAACATGAAAACGCAAACAATGCAAGAGGGTTCGCCGATTTTTTACCACTTTTTCGCGTTTTTGCCGGTCAGAACAATTCGATCAGTTCCTTCGGTGAACGGGCAAAGTTCCGGATTCCGTCCTTTTCGATCGCGACCATATCCTCAATGCGGCACCCGTATTTCCCCATCAGATAAATCCCGGGTTCGCAGGTCACGACGTTTCCTGCGACGAGTTTCGTTTTTTCGCTTCCGCGAAGCCTGGGCGATTCGTGGATCATCATGCCGACACCGTGCCCGAGCGAATGTCCGAAGGTGCCCTTGTATTCGGGTTCTCCGTCGATCACAGCGCGTGCGATCCGGTCTGCTTCGGCACAGTCGGCGCCCTCTTTCAGGTAGGCGAGCGCCTCGGTCTGCGCCTTCAATACGGTATTGTAAAGTTTCTTCATTTCGGCATCTGCACGACCGATCGAAAAGGTCCGCGTCATATCGGAACAGTACCCGTTCCAGAGCGCGCCGAAATCAAGCGTCAGGAACCCTTTCTGCAATTTGACGTTTCTCGGCTTACCGTGCGGCAAGGAACTCGCGCTCCCGGAGACTGCGATGGTTTCAAACGAAACACCCTCGGCACCGGAGCGACGCATATGGAATTCAAGTTCCAGAGCGACATCGATCTCGGTCATCTCGGGCTTGATCACGGTCAAAAGATGCGCAAGCGCGGCGTCCGCAGCGTCCTGTGCCTTGGCGATATCGGCAAGTTCCCCGTCGTCCTTAACTTCCCGCAGGCGGTCGATCGCGTCGTTGATACCGACGAATTCATACTCGGGAAACTCTTTCACGAAGCGATCCCGCTCGGCGCAGGAGAGCATTTCGTTCTCGTAGCCGACCGTCTTTACCCCGTCTGCGTCGAGGAACGCCTTGATATGGGGAAACCGCAGATCGGGTTTTGTCACCGTGTAGAGCGGATCCGCCTTCTTCTGCGCGTCCTCAAAATAGCGGAAATCTGTCATCAATTCGGCGTTATGCAAAGTGATCAAAAGAAAGCCGTCGGTGAAGGGATAGCGCGAAAGATACCGCTGATTAATCTCGGACGAAACGATCACGGCGTCCCATCCGTTTTTTTTCATTTGCTGACGAAGTCGGTCGGTCCTGTTCATTTTGTCAATCTCCCCTCGTAGTATCGCTTCATGGTCAGCGCGTCGTCCGACATCGTACCGTCAGATTCGCAGATCACGGTGGGCGTCAGGCGCTCGTTTACGATCGTTTCCATCAAGGGTTCAAAGGGCGGACCGTAAAGCGTGTCAGCAAAAGTCAGATGACGCTTCTCGCCGCCGGCACTCCACTCGATTTTGGAAAAATGACAGTGCAGATTGCGGGCGATCTCGTCCCCTAACTTGTCACCGATTGTATCAGATAATCTCCGGCAGAAGTGAAAACGTCGCCGCATTCGCGTGCGTTCATGTGTCCGAAATCAACAACCGGAACGAACCGCGGCGAGAGTTTGCAAAGTTCGATCACTTCGTCGAGCGTACCGAGTTGATTGATCTTTCCCATCGTTTCGAGCCCGATCAGAACGCCGTTATCCGGGATCTCTTCAAGCAGGTGGCAGAGCGTATCGCTCGCAAGGCGCATGGCTTCCACGCGGGTGATCTTGGCGGCGCTGCCGGTGTGGACGACGATCAGATAGGCGCCGAGCAGTTTGGCGGCGTTCAACGACTGGGAAATATAGCGCAGACTGCCGAGACGTTTGACCTCTTCGATCCCCGAAAGCGAAATGAAATACGGCGCGTGAAGGCTGATCTGAACGCCTCTTATCAGTGCTTCGATCAGAAGAAGCGTTCCTGCGCTCGCGGTCAATCCGCTGCCCGCCTCGTATTCGTAGGCGTCAAGCCCGATCGAGGCAACCCAGCCGGGCGCGTCGACCGTCGATTTCAGTCCGGCGTCGTAGAACGCTTTGCTGTTCCCGCCGGGGCCGAAGAAGGCACGTTCATTCTTCATCTTTTGCCGTCTCCTCTTTATGATGTTTGCGATAATAGCGCATAACCGGTT
>CAMZBE010000113.1 GCA_947304475.1 uncultured Clostridia bacterium | reverse complement strand
CGGCACGCCGTACACCTTGCCGCCGTAGATATCCTGCAGAAGGAACGCCGTGATCGTGCACTGTCCCCAGGTCTTGTTGTCTTCCGACCAATCGGCGCGCATCCGCGCGGCGCAGGTCTCCCTGCACCATACGTGCGAAAGCAGATCGTAGTAATCCCGGGGCGTCAGTCCCCGCGCATCCTTTACGTCCGCCGTCTCCCAACCGTAAAACCGGTATTCGTTTCCGTTTCCCATAGCGTCCTTCCGTTTCCCGCGCACAAAGCGGGCGCGGGCAATTTTGCCCGCGCCTCTATTATATATTCTTTTTCTTTATTTGTCACATACCCGGTTAATTCCCCGCCTCGAAATACGCCCGGTACGCCGCGAGGATCGACGGCAGATCCGGGAACACCGTCCGCAGTTCCGGCCGCCACATATTCTCCCATTCGAGCGACAGCACGCCGTTATATCCGCGTTTATCAAGCAACTCCAACGCGCGGCGGAGAGGCACTTCGCCCTCCCCGACCTTGGTATAGGTCATGCCGCCGTCGGGATCGTCCTTCTTGCGCACGCCGTCCTTGATATGGACGTGGACGGTTTTGTTCCCGAGGAACGCGTCGGACTCGTCGACGCTCTCCCCCAGTTCGTAGGAGTGGAAAATATCCCAGATCACCGACACCGAATCGCTTCCTACGGCGTCGACCACCCGCATCACGTCGCGCGCCCGGGAGTAGGTGCCGTGGGTTTCGAGCCAGAGGTCGACGGGATAGCGCTCGGCGACGCGCGCGATATCGCACGTCGAACGGATGATCCCCTCTTCGTTTTCGGTCTTGCCCTCCGGCACGCGGAGCGCCGAATAGCCGAGGAAGACGCGCACCCCCTTCGCCCCGATCGCCGCCGCCCGCTCAAAAACAGGCTTCAGTTTTTCTTCCAGTCCGGGGCGGTAGTCGGTCAGCGCCAGTCCCATGCCGACGTCCGACACGACGAGCCCGCTCGCGCGGAGCGCCGAGACCAGTTCAGGCAACTCGTCGTCCGACAGCCCGAAGGGACGGTCCTCGCGGTCCAGGCGGATCTCAACCGCCTTCATGCCGGCGCGGGCGCCCTCGTCAAGGATCTCCCGCCAGGGCAGGTCCGGGCAGGCGATGGTACTGAAACCGAGCGTTGCTTTCATTTCGTTCACCTTACATTTTGGTCATACGGGACGAAACCGCGCGGTTAATCTCAAGCGACAGATCGGTCTCCCCGTCGAAGAAGCGCACCATCTGGCGCGCCAGTTCCATGGTCCCGAAGCCCCGCCGGTCCATCGTCGGGCCGCCCATGTGAGGGATGCAGTAGACGTTCGGGAGGGTGCGCAGCGGACTGTCTTTTGCCAGGGGTTCCTCGTGAAACACGTCGAGCATGATCCGGATCCGCCCGCGCTTCGCCTCGTCGAGCAACGCCTCCTCTTCGATCACCGCGCCGCGCGAGGTGTTGAGCAGGAGCGTCCCGTCCTTCATTTTCGAGAGTTGTTCCGCACCGACCAGCGCCCGGTTCTCGGCGTTCAGGGCGGAGTGGATCGATACGATATCGCACTCGGCGAAAAGGTCGTCGAGTTCCATCATGGTAATCCCGTACTGTTTGCGGTATTCCTCGTCGGGGGCGTGGTGCGAGAAGAGCCGGATGTCGCAGCGGAACGCGTGAAGCAGAGGGATCAGACAGCGGGTAATGGTGCCGAAGCCCACCAGTCCGACCTTCGTATCCATCAGCGAGATCCACGAACCGAAGGGTGCGTGATCTTCCTTCCACCCGCCCGTCCGGACGATCTGTACGTAATCGGGAATACTTCTCTGCGCCGCGAGCAGGAAAGCAATGGTGCCCTCCGCCACCGATTCGGCGTAGATCTGGTTCTCGGTCAGGACGCGCACGCCGACGTCGTAAACCGACGCGTCGAGCAGGTTGCCGACCGTGCCGCCCGTATGGGCGATCAGTTTCAGGCGGGGGTTCTCGCCGATCAGTTCGGCGTCGTATAATTCGCTGCCCCACCCGGTCATCACGGCGTCAAACTCCGGAAGAAGCGGTTTCAGGTCTTCTTTCGTCATATCCTTTTCCGTCTCGTTCCAGACGATTTCAAAATGCTCCTCAAGAAACTTTGTGACCTCGTCGGAAAAAAAGGACCTCCTCGTGGATCCTTCCGGCATGGTAATCAGCACCCGTTTCATTCCGTCTCCCTTCCCGCCCGCGTCGGGGCGGTATCCGTATTCTTTTCATGGATATTATAGCAATTCCGGGCGGAAAACGCAAGTGGAAACCTGTCTTTTCAAGCAGTTTTTTCGGTCAATCGGGCGCCTCTTCCCGCTTGCCCCAGAATCGCCCGAGCAGATGCGAGAGCGACGGGAGATCCCCGACGTATTTCAACCCCCGCCAGTGATTGGGCATCAGGCGGCGATAGACCGGTTCGGAAAAGCGGTCGTCGATCAGGACCACGACGCCGCGGTCGCTTTCGGTGCGGATCACCCGCCCCGCCGCCTGCAGGACGCGGTTCATGCCGGGATAGACGTAGGCGTATTCACGCCCGGCTTCGAGTACGTCGTCGTAATACTCGCGGATCGCCTCGTTCTCGGGCGTCGGCTGGGGCAGTCCCACCCCGACCACGACCGCCCCGATCAGCCGCCGTCCGACCAGGTCGATGCCCTCGCCGTAGATCCCGCCCGTCACGGTAAAGCCGACCAGGGCGCGGCGGTTGTCTTCCGAAAACCGGTCGAGGAACGCCTGCCGCTCCCGTCGGTCCATGTGCCGGCTCTGTCTGGCAATTTCGAGCCCCGGCGCGATCCTGCCTACCTCTTCCGAGAGCCGGTCGAGGTAAGCAAACGACGGGCAGAAAACGAGGTAGTTCCCGGGCTTTGCCTTCACGGTGGTCAGAACGGCGCGCGCGACGGCTTTCAGGGTGTCTTCGCGCTCCGAATAGCGCGTGCCGATCCGGTCGAGGACGGCGACGCAGAACTGCGAAGGATCGAAGGGGGACGGCAGATCGAGTTCGTCGTCGGTCGGTGTTCCCCCGAGCACGTTCCGATAGTACGCCGTCGGCGTCATGGTCGCCGAGAAGAGGACGGCGGAACGCCCGAGCGAGAGCCGGGACGAGAGGATCTCCGACGGATCGAGGCAGAGCGCCCGGTAGGCGAGCGCGTCGCCGTGCAGGGTGACGAACGAAACGAAGCGCGACGAATACCGCGACAGTTTCGAGAGCGTCTCGGCAAGATCGTAGGTCGCGTCGTAGAGTCCCGCCAGAATATCGGGGGGCAGTTTCCGCTCTTCCAGGACGGCGGAACAGACGTCGAAAAGGTCCTGCAGCGCGTCGGGCAGCCCGTCGGGGAGATCCCGCTGCCGGTAAAAGCCGCGTTTGATCCCCTCTCCGTCGCTCTCGACCGTATCCGCCACCAGCGGGTACAGGATCCCCCGCACGCGCTTCGACGTGTGCGCAAGCGCGCTCTTCAGGGCGGGGTTTATTTCCGCCGCCGGGCGGAACGCGTCGAAAAAGGCCATGGGAAGATCGCAGGAATAGAGTTCCCGCGCCCGGTCGATCAGGTTGTGCGCCTCGTCGCAGAGGAAGCACCACGCCCCCCTCTCCGAGAAGAACCGCCGGATCGCGACGCGCGGGTGGAAGAGATAGTTGTAGTCGCAGATCACGACGTCGGCGAACTCGGCGTAGCGCAGGGCGAGTTCGTAGGGGCAGACCTTGTGCTTTTCCCCGACCTTGCGCAGCAGCGTCAGATCGACCGAGGTTACACCCGCGCCGAGCAGTTCGTACGCCGCCTCGTCCTCGCGCGACGGAGCCGAGCGCGACAGGGGACAGCGTTCGCCCCCGATCTCTCGGCAGGTCAGGTTGCGCGGACAGATCCGCTCCTTCGCCGACAGCAGCAGGACGCGCAGGTCGGCGCCCTCTTTGGCGAGTCGTTCCGCCGCGTCAGCGGCGGCGAGCGCAGCGGTGTTTTTCGGCGTCAGATAGAAGATCTTGTCGCAGAACCCTTCTCCCATCGCCCGCACCGCGGGGAACAAGGTCGAGACCGTCTTGCCGATCCCGGTCGGGGCGCAGGCGTAGAGGGTATATCCCCCCCGGATCGCCCGGTACGCAGACGAGATCAGTTCACGCTGACCGTCCCGGACGTTCGGATACGGAAAAACGACCTTCGCCATGGTCGGCAGCCGCCGACCGACGCGCTCGATCTCGAAGGCGGCGTCGCGTCCGATCGCCTCGAAAAGACGGGCGTAGAACCGATCGAGGTCCTCTTTTGCGGGCGTTTCGCGCACCTCGCATACCTCGCCCGCCGGCGAACGGTAGATCACCTTGAACGCGCCGCTCCCCGCTCTTCCCGCCCGCGTCAGCATCGAGAGCAGGCAGAACCCCTCTCCGCGCATCTGCCGGACAAGATCGGGTTCGGGCGCGGTGGGATTGCCCGGCACGCGCGCGACCAGCACGAGATCGTCCCCGTCGAATACGGCTTCGCCCGTAACGTAGTACCGGCGTCCGTCGGCTTCGTACAGATCGGAGACGGGTTCGCCCCCGCAGTTCGCGGCGCAGCGCTCCGGTTCCTCGTCGGGGAGAGACCGCGTCCGCCTGCGCAACCGTGCCAGGCGCACCAGTTCCGACACCGACAGAACGATCGCGTCCCGCCCGCCGTCGTATCGCATCGCGCTCCCCCCCTTCTTCCCGAACCGATCGGGCTTGTGAAACTTTTTCCGAAAAATCAAAAAAAAGACTTGCTTTTTTAATTCGAGTGTGTTAGAATATACTCCGTCACGCGGAGGCATAGCTCAGTCGGTTAGAGCACTTGCTTCACATGCAAGGGGTCACAGGTTCGAGTCCTGTTGTCTCCACCACGGACTTTCCGCCGCGTCGATCGAAACCTCGGAGGCATAGCTCAGTTGGTTAGAGTACTTGCTTGACATGCAAGGGGTCACTGGTTCGAGTCCAGTTGTCTCCACCAGAACGGCACTCGTTTGCGGGTGCCGTTTTCTTTTATCAAAACGAAAGGAGCAAAGCCCGTGAACGAACCGAAAAAGTATTCCCCGGTCGGCTCGCTGATCCTTGCCGCCGTCTCGATGATCTGGGGTTTCTCGTTCGCGATCCAGAAGACCGCGAGTCGGGCGCTGCCCCCCTTTTCGGTCAATACCGTCCGTTTCTTCAT
>CAMZBE010000112.1 GCA_947304475.1 uncultured Clostridia bacterium | reverse complement strand
AGTCGAGGACGCTCTTGCCGACGTTGTAGTGGATACCGATGCTCTGTTCCTGAATGAAGGCGTTGTAACTGGTCGCGTCGACCTGCAGGCAGGCGGCGAGCGCGATGGGACCGAGCGGGCAGTGCGGCGCCAGCGCCACGTCGTGCGCCTCCGCCATCGCGGCGATCTTCTTGACCTCGGTGATCCCGCCCGCGTGCGAGAGGTCGGGCTGGATGATGTCGACGCCGCCAACCGCGAGCAGACGCTTGAAGTCCCATTTGGAGAACAGGCGCTCTCCCGTCGCGATCGGGACGTTGCAGCAAGCCGCGATCTCCTTGAAATACTCCATGTTCTCGCAGAGCACCGGCTCCTCGATGAACATAGGATCGAACTCCTCGAGTTTCTTTGCCAGTATCTTCGCCATCGGCTTATGGACGCGACCGTGGAAGTCGATCGCGATGCCGAAGTATTTGCCGCAACTCTCGCGGATCGCCGCGACGCGTTCGAGAACCGCGTCGATCTTGTCGTAGGTATCGACGAACTGCAGTTCTTCGGTGGCGTTCATCTTGATCGCGGTGAAGCCCGCGTCCATCTTCTCCTTCGCGGCGTTCCCAACGTCGGAAGGACGGTCGCCGCCGATCCAGGAGTAGACCTTCATTCTGTCGCGGCATTTGCCGCCGAGAAGTTGATAGACCGGGACGCCGAAGACCTTGCCCTTGATATCCCAGAGCGCCTGGTCGATGCCCGAGATCGCGCTCATCATGACGCCGCCGCCGCGGTAGAAGCCCGCACGGTAGAGCGTTTCCCAAAGCCCCTCGATATCGGCGGGATCCTTGCCGACGAGGTAGTCGCTCATCTCGTTGACGCACGCCAGGACCGCGGCGGCGTGTCCCTCCAGAACCGCCTCGCCCCAACCCGTTGCGTCGGTGAGCATCTCGACGAACCCCCAGCGCGGGCGGACGAAATACGTGTTGATTTTCGTGATTTTCATCTTGTATATGACCTCTTTTTTTCAAAAATGTCTTGTTATTCGCGCGGGCTTATGATATAATGATAGCGCAAAAACATTGCGCGAAACTGCAAATAACTGCTTTTTCTGCGACAATTTTTCAGAATGGGAAGGGGGATCGCCGTGCAAGCCAAATTCGGACTTCGACTTGACCTTTACCAAAGACTGCGTCTTGCCGATTATCACAACGGGACCGGGGATTTTCATTTCCATTCCCAGATCGAGATCTGCTACGTGACCGACGGGGAGATCGACGCCCTGGTGAACGACCACTTGATGCGGCTCAAAAAAGGGGAATTGTCGATCGCGTTGGCGTACGACACCCACCGCTATCTGCCTGCGGGCGACGCCTACTTCAGCGTACTGGTCTTTCCGCCCGATATCTGCCGCGAGTTTGAAGCGGTACTGGGCGGCAAGACCATTGCGAACCCTTTTATCACCCGGGGCGAGGCGGCGGATAAGATCGGCGCGTGCATCGGGGAGATTCGCGAGAATAAGAAGCGGACGAACCGGGACGACACGATGCTGACGAAGGGGAACCTGTATCTGATCCTCGGCATCATCGCGCAGAACGTCGCGTTCGAAGAGGGGAACGCGCCGAACGCCGGCTCCGACCTGATCTCGAAAATCCTGATCTACGTTCACGAGCATTACAGGGAAGATATTTCGCTTGCGTCGATCGCCGCGCATTTCGGGTATAACGCGAGTTATATCTCCGGGCTTTTCAAGTCCTCGATCAACGTCGGGATTCTGCGGTATATCAACCTGCTGCGGCTGAAAAACGTCATCACACTCCTGAAGGGGCGGAAATACTGTACCGAGGTCTGCGCCATGGAGAGTGGTTTCCGTTCGGTGCGCACCTTCTACCGGGCGTTCCGGGACGTGTTCGGCTGCAGCCCGAAAGAATACCTCGAAAAGAAGTAACGAAGCCCTTCTTAAATTCAATTATTAATTATACAAGGAGTATCCCGATATGTCAAGAATCCGTTTCGGTTGGTCGGAGGTCAGTCTGGTCCCCGACCGTCCCATTTCGCTGGCGGGCGAGTTTTTCGAGCGCGTGACGAGCGAGGTGGAAACCCCCATCACCGTCACCACGCTTGCCGTCGAAGAGAACGGCGAGCAGGCGTTCTTCTGTTCCTGCGACCTCGAGGGTGTCGGACGCGATCTCTGCCTGCGGGTGCGGGCGCGCGTCGGCGAAATCAACCGGAAGATCCAAACCGACAAGATCATGCTTCACGCCGTCCATATCCACAATTCGTACGTGTACGAGCAGGCGGAAGGGGGCGTAAGGGAGTTCGAGGGCGGAACCCTCGGCGTGATCCGGGACTTTATGCCCGCGGACTGCGAGTATATTCCCCAGATCACCTCGACCGACTGCATTCAGCCCGACGAGGCGCGCGACATCCTGGTCGAGCGTATCGCGCAGTCGGTATCGGAGGCGTACGCGAATTTGGACGAGGGAGGGTTTGCGCAGGGCTTCGGGCGCGTCGCCGTGGGAATGAACCGCCGCGCGACCTACTCCGACGGGAGCGCGAAAATGTGGGGCGACGTCGACCGCGCGACCTTCGTTTCGCTCGAGGGCGGCAACGATACCGGTATGGAATTGCTCTATATCTACGACAAGGCGGGGAAAATGACCGGCATCGTCTCGAACGTCGCCTGTCCCGCGCAGATCATGGAACAGAGAAGCGTGATCTCGGCGGACTACTGGGGCAAGGTCAAGATCCTGCTCCGGGAAAAGCACGGCAAGAATTTCAAATTGCTGGCGCTCTGCTCTCCCGCGGGGGATCTGTGTCCGCGCGACCTGATCCGCTGGGTGGAGCCCGAGACACCCATTCAGGATCCGAACGTCACCCGGATCAACCCGAAGGAACGCTTCGCCGATCCCTCGATGTTCGACGTGAAGGGGACCTGGAAGGCGGGACGCCGCATCTATAACGAGATCGAGAGCGAGATGGAAGAGATCGGGACGGTCTGCACTGAGGGGAACTTCTCCCACACGGTCAAGACACTGCATCTCCCCCTGCGCCGCGTCACCGACCGCGAGGCGGAAGAGGCGCGCCGCGTCCTGCGTGAAGAACTGAAGGGCAGGAAGACGCTCGACTATAAGGATTGCGCCGACTACTACGTCTACGCGGGGACGCTCAAACGCTTTGAGTCGCAGGAGGTTTTCGAGACGGTGGACACCGAGGTCCACGTGATCCGCATCGGCAAGACCGCGTTCGTCACCTCGCCCTTTGAACTGTTCCTCGACTTCGGCAACCAGATCCGCGCGCGCAGCGTCGCGACGCAGACCTTCGAGATCCAACTCTGCTGCGGTGCGCTCGGCTATCTCCCCACCGAGAAGGCGGAGAAGGGCGGGCACTACAGCGCCTACGTCTCGAGCGGCGTCGTCGGACACGAGGGCGGCGATATCCTGGTTCGCGAAACCCTTTCCATGATCGGCGATCTGTTCAAAAAGTAACCCCGGTCCGCTTCGCGCGGGGTTCCAGATAGAAGAAGCGGTGATTTGCAAATCACCGCTTCTTCATTTTCAGCCGATCGTTTCCTGCAGTTCGTCGAAGTAGTAGTACCGCGAGTAGGCGTGATTGCCCGCTGCGTCGCGCACGGCGATCCGGAAGGTCACATCGTTTTTGACGAGAGGGAAGACCGCTTCGGTGACGTATTTTCCTCCGCACTTCCGGAGTTTGTGCCTTGTCCGTCTGCCGGCGGTCAGAAGGAAGATCCCGACCGCGTCGGACGTCTTGACGTGTACGCGCCCGTCTTCGACGTAGAGTTCCTTGATCTCGGGACCGCTCGAGGCGTAACAGTTGCCGTTCTCGATCCCGGCGATCAGGTTCTCGTAGGAGAGGGAGTCCGCCTTGACCATGGTCCACGCGTGCCCGCAGTCCGCGGGCCTGTGGTTGTCGTCGCCCGCGACGCAGACGATCCGTTTTCCCGCACGCATCATCTCCTGATAGACGTGCGGGACGTCCTCCATATCGCTGTCCAGCCCGGCGGCGCCGTTGATGATCTCCAAACCGGTGAGGTTTTCAAGCCCGCAGTAGAAATCATGCGCGTTCATCGACCAGTTCGGGTGGTTGTAGACGACCAGCATATTCCGTTCCCGCGCCGCGCGGATCACTTCGTTCACGCCCTCGACCGAGTAGTTCCGGACGTAGTGGGGATCCCCGACGTACTTGGCGCGGTCAAGGTATTTTTTCGAGTTCCCCCAGATATAGTCCAGATCGCAGCAGACCATCCGGATATCGTGCGGATCTTTGGAGAAGAGGTTCAGATGAACCTTGATTGCGTGATCGCGCGTCTTGAGTTCGCCATCGTAGAGCGCGGAGAGGTGGTTTCTCTTGCTCAGGTCGAGCCCGTATTCGTACCCGGTCAAGGCGATGAAACTCTCGTCCGTAAGATCCGAGTGATCCAGCATGATCTCGTGGTCGGTGAACGCGACGGCGGAATAACCGTTCGCTTTATAGAACGCCTTGACCTCTTCCGGCGTCTGGCGTCCGTCCGAGACGACGGTGTGACAATGCAGGTTGACCTTGAAGAAACTTCCGGTTTCGGGTAACAGGTACTGTTTCATGGCGCTTTTCTCCCGAGCGTTTTTTTCGCTCTCTATTATACTCGTTCCCGCCCGCCAAATCAAGAGCAGATCCCGCCTTTTTTTGTACGTGCATCCTCTTGCGGCGCGATACCCCTCAAATACCTGAAAAAATGGCGTAGCCGGAATAATTTTTGACACAACTTTGCTCGATTTTTTTGCAAAAAAAGATATTTTTTCTTGCAATTTAACAACAAAAGAAATCCATTCGTTCCAGGTCGCGAAAGCCGTGATTTCGTTTAGGGAAGGGAAAAAAGCCTTTTTGATGCGGCGAGCCGTCTCTCCGTTTTGCACAATTCCGAAAGGGCGCTTTCTGTTCAAGATGCCCTTTCTCTTTTTCAGGGCTGAAATCCCTTAAAAAACCGGATGCCCATGCTACTATCAAGACAACGGAGAGAAAACCGCTCCCCGTAAAAAAATAAAACAATCGGAGGAAAAACATGAAAAAAACCATTGCGCTTATTCTTTGTCTTTTGATGTGCGTCCTCGCGTTTGCGTCCTTTACGAAAAAGTGTAACAAGTTACATTTTTATTGCCAATTACATTATAACCGAATAGGATCGAATTGCCAATAGTTTATAACCTCCGTATTGTTTTTGCCTTTCGGCAAAAACCCGATAGCACGGAGGGAAGCAGGGATCGGTAC
>CAMZBE010000111.1 GCA_947304475.1 uncultured Clostridia bacterium | reverse complement strand
CCGTCGTTTCTCCCACGCGGAACTCAATGCGGGACGAGGACGCGCCGCGTCGGTCGACGATCAGCACCCCGTCGCGCCGGATCACGCGGTTGAACACCTTCCCGCCCTCGACCGGCTCGGTAAAGGTGAGCAGGAGTTCGTCCGGCGTCTCCCGGAGCGCGCCGGTCCACTCGCCCGAGACCGTTTCGCTCTCCCCGTTTTCGGGGGTGATCCTGCTGATCCGTCTGATCGTTACCCGTTCCACGTCCGTCCCCCCTTCCGAATAGATATGAAAGGCGGAGAGCAATACAAAATCGCCCTCCGCCAAAGACCGCTCTCCCGGTCAGTTGGTCCCTTTGCTCCGACGGATCAGATAGGGGTTGACCAGTTTGCGCCAGTCGAGTTCTCCGCGGTCGAGCGCCATGACCAACACTTCCGCCGTCGCGAGGTTGGTCGCGACCGGGACGCTGTAAACGTCGCAAAGCCGAAGCATATCCTGCTGCATGGCGGAATGCCGTTCGGCGGGCTCGGTATCGCGGAAGAAGAACAGCACGTCGATTTCGTTGAAACTGATGCGCGACTGGATCTGTTCACAGCCGCCGGTGCTGCCCGACATCAGCATTTCAATATCGAGGTCGGTGGCGTCCTTCACGTACTTACCCGTGGTCTGCGTCGCGCAGATATGGTGTTTCGAGAGGATCCCGCTGTACGCAATACAGAATTGCGCCATCAGTTCCTTCTTTCCGTCGTCTGCGATCAATGCAATTTCCATGAAGCGTTCCCCCTCTGTCTGTATTTTCAGGCGTTTTCCAACCGCCGTTTTCCCATCTGCGCCAAGGTCTTTTGTCTCTTGCGTCCGCGGATCAAACCCGTGAGCAGCGGCGCGTGTCCGCCGGTCAGCCGGACCGACAGGTTCTTGCACGGCGCGTCCAGAAGCGGCCGTTCCGGGAACTGTCCCGGGGAGATCTCGTCGTCCTGCGGCAGGCGCGGATCGTCGAACAGGATCGCCGCGAGCGGCAGTCCCGCGAGGTCGATCGCCTCACGCACGGTCGGATAAATCTTTGTCTTTTCGCGGTCGGTCGGATAACGGTTGAACACCGCCCGCACGGTCGCCCGCTGCGAGAAATTCAGCGCCGCCGTCGCGCGCAAAGACGCCGTGGAAAAATCGGTTACGGCAAGCGTCACGTCGGCGAATTCCGAGAGCACCGTGACCGTCTCTTTCGGAACGTCGAGGATCATCACGTCCTGATCGAACCCGCCGCGCAGCGTTTCAAACAGACGGATTACCTCCGCGTCGCCGGGCACTCCGTCGAAAACCGTCGTTCCGGGCAGAAGCGTCAGGTTCTGGACCGATACGACCGGCAACGAAGCGCGCCGCGGATCGACTCGCGCGCAAAGAACGTCGCGCACGTCGTAGACCACGCGTTCGGCAAGCCCGCACAGAACGTCCTGCGCCGGATTTCCCCACGCAAGGTCGCCAAGCAAAGTCGTAACCCCCCGCCGGGCAAAGGCAAGCGCCAACCGGACGGCGACCGTCGAACAACCGACTCCGCCCTTCCCGGACGTAACCAGGATCGTCTTCCCGACCATGTCCGTCACCCCGTTTCTCACATTATCATTATTATACAGTAGAACCGAACGTTTGTCAATCGTTCCGGGGCGCGAAATTGTAAAATAATTATCAAAGTTAAGACATAATCGACCGCCGAAGCGCCCGCTCAAAACGCGGTGCGACAAGGGGGGCGGTCGTAAAAATGCAAGAAACCGTCGACGATTGTCGCAAAATTGAAAAGCGGGAGAGGGAGACGAAAACAAAATCAAAAGAAGAAACCCGCTCGCAAAGCGCGAGCGGGTTTCCCCATTCGTTGCAATTTGCTATGCGCAGAATTCGCGCGGAGCGGAAAGCGTTAACGGCTTATGAAACCGTCCTTTCCGTTTTCCGGTTGTACCGCTTGCGCAGGCCGTCAATTTTCGGCGGGTTTGAAATACACGGGCGCCGCAATCTCCACGCCTTCCGCCACTTCGAGCGTCGCCGCTTCGGGCGAGGCGACCTTCTCAACCGGCATCACGAAGCCCTTGCCGCAGGTCACGGAAATATCGGCGAGCGCAAGGTAGACGGTCGTGCCGCTCTTCGCTTTCGCGCGGTTGATCTGGAACGGGATCACACTGTAGTCGGTATCGCTGTACGTGACGTTACCTTCTCCGTCTGTTTCGGCTTTGAACAGATGGCATTCCCACCCCTGCATACCGAGATCGCCGGTCGAGAGTTTGAAGATCGCCTTGCCGTCGAGGTAGACGGTCGCGGTTCCGACGTAATCGGTCAGATCGGAGCCCGATTTGCCCTCGGTCAGTTCCAGATGGTACCGGATGCCGACGCGGTGCCAGCCGTACTCTGGATGCGCTTCGTCTTCACCCATAATGTTCGGATAATCGGCGTAGTTCGACGATTTCCCCATCATCGAAGCCGGAGTGGACACTTCGGAATCCGAGATCGTCGTCTTGAAGTTCCCCATCCACTCGAACGCGCCGTCAACCTTGCCGTCGCTTGTCTCACAGCCGGCAACGGGCGAGAAATAGTAGAGCGGATGGTTCTGCTCAAAGCGTCCGCACATATAGCAGTTGGCGTTCGCGTCAAGATTCGCGATGGTCTCGTTCCACAGGATCGAGAACTCGACGTACAGGTCTCTGCCGTCGGGATCGGTATCGGTCGGGTAGAAGTGGTTCCCGTTCCGGATATCGGAGAAGTAGACCTTCTCGACGTTGTACTGACCGGAGGAACTCGTGAACTCCTCGATGATCGGCGCGTAAGTGAGCGGCTCAACGATGGTCCTATTGCAATTCGTGCATACGCCCTCGCGGCTGCCGGTCGTGTGGAACATATTGACCGCCTCGGTCACGTTCCAGTCAACGACCTTGTGCGCGTCGGGATTGATCGGGATCTTGACGGTCGAACCCTCGATCAGATCGCCGCACTCTTCGCAGTACCGGGACTTTTCGCCCTCGTAAGAGCAGGTCGCCGGGAAGTCGATTTCGTACTCGCCGGGCGTGTGCACGTGGGGTGCCACCGTCTTGATCGCGTCGGTGGTATCTGCGGGCGCCGCCGTCGTGGCAGGCGCGGCAGTTGCCTTCGCCGTCGTAGCGTCGCCGTTCTTCTTGTCCTTTTTGCAGGACGCGAACGCGAGGACGCACAGAACGAGGCAAAGAACAAGCGCAAGGATAAGGGTTAATCTTTTCATTCTTTTTTCCTCCTTTTTCGCCGGACGATGATGAACGTCCGCCGTTGATTTCATTCTACTATAAAAAGTGCAGGAAAGCAATAGAAACAATCTCCCGCGCCGAAAAATCAGCACAATAAACAAGAGAAAGCCCGGAGAATTATGCAGAATGAACAAGAGAGCAGCACGTT
This sequence comes from uncultured Clostridia bacterium, assembly GCA_947304475.1. Lineage (GTDB taxonomy): Bacteria > Bacillota > Clostridia > Oscillospirales > CAG-272 > UBA1740. The sequence continues at coordinate 1,857 of CAMZBE010000111.1, read as the reverse complement.
GCGCAGGGCGTAAATACAATGCGCTTTCTTCGGAACGAATACGGTCGGACTACGCCCTGACGGCGGGGACGCGCCTGCAGACGTGAAGAGATAAAAGGGTTCGTTTCCAGAGCGCACGAATTGCAAATGTAGTTTGCAAAAGTTGCCGCCCGGCGTTTCGTTTTCGCCGGGCGGCAACTTGGAAATTCACATTATTTATACAATTTGAGAGTTTCGTTGTAACTGTTCACGAGGTCGCGCAGAAGTTCGAACTGCCGGAAGTCCGAACGGTACGCGATATTGATCTCGCGCATCATGGACAGGTTTTCGACGGGGAGCGTGACGATCTTCCCTTTCTTCAGTTCGTCGAGGCAGGCGCTGCGCGCGAGGATCGAGACGCCGAAATCACGGCGGATCAGGTCCTTGATGGTCGCGATGTTGTCGACCTCGAGGATCACGTCAAAATCGCTGATACTCATATTATTGCTCTCGAGGTGTGCGACGAACAGGTTGCGCGTTCCCGAGTTCGGCAGCCGTAAAATCATACGCTCCCGCTTCAGTTCGTTCAGCGTGACCATCCCCTTCTTCGCGAAGGGATGATCGGGCGAAACCGCCAGCACCAGATAGTCTGTGTCAAGCATCATATAGCGCAAACCCGGATCGTTGGTGCGCCCCTCCACGATCGCCAGATCGATCTCGTATGACTTCAACATCGCATAAAGATTATTTATCGAGTCGGTAATCATCTTTATATTTATCCGGGGGTTTCGCGAACCGTAACTGGCAAGTGCCTCGGCGATCGGGTTACTCTCCGCGGTATGCGTTACCCCGATGGTAAGCCGCGTCACCTGCGCGGCTCCGTCCGAGAGCGACTGTCGCAGAGAGGCGTAGATCCCCGCCAGTTTCTGCGCACACTTGACGATCTCGTCCCCCTCTTTGGTAAGAACAAGTTTCCCCTTGCCTCGGTCGAAAATGGTCACGTTGAGTTCCTCTTCGAGCGCCTTGACGTGCTGACTGACCGCCGGCTGCGTCACGTTGAGTTCCCGCGCCGCAGCGACGAAACTCCCGCACTCGTACACTTTGAGCAGTGAATAAACGCGATTGTCGAGCATCGTTTCCTCCATATATAACGATTTCTAATAAGAAACAACAAAATCATAATTTGACATTATCGTTTCTTTGCGTATAATTATACCATAACTATTCTTTTTGTCAAGTAGGGATCCGATATCCCTCTTTTTATCTTTTCACGAAAGGAGATCTGCGGCGCATGAATCGGGAAAAAGAACGATACCTGTTTGAAAACAGTCCGGTGTTCCGGGCGATCGTTTCGCTTGCCCTGCCGTCGGTGCTCGGGCAGATCATCCTCGTGATCTACAACATGGCGGACACCTATTTCGTCGGGCTGACCGGCTCGGACGAAAAACTGGCGGCGGTGACCGTCTGTATGCCGGCGTTCATGTTTCTCTCGGCGATCGCCAACCTGTTCGGGATCGGCGGCGCGAGCGTAGTTTCGCGGATGCTGGGATCCGGCAAACGCAAAGAGGCGAGCATGGCGTCGTCGTTTGCCTTCTGGGGCTGTGCGTTCGTCGCCGCCGTCTATTCGCTCGGCGTCTTCTTCTTCGCCGGACGGTTCGTCGATCTGCTCGGCGGGAGCGAACCTCTGATCCATATGTGGGCGAAGGAATATCTCCTGATCGCCGTGGCGGCGGGGGGCGTCATCACCGCGACCAACACCCTGCTCTCGCATCTGATCCGCGCCGAGGGGCGCTCGCTGCAGGCGAGTCTCGGGATCGTGATCGGCGGTCTCTGCAACATCGCGCTCGATCCGATCTTTATGTTCGTGATCCTGCCGCGCGGCACCGAGGTGCTCGGGGC
>CAMZBE010000110.1 GCA_947304475.1 uncultured Clostridia bacterium | reverse complement strand
GATCTACCGCGCGAGGAACGGCTCTAACGAAGCGTCCGTATAACCGGCACAAAAAAAGTTTCATTTTACACGACTTTTTTGTCGAAAACGATTGACGAAAAGGGCGGAATGTGATAAACTAAAAGTACCAAATATTTTGCAAAGGAGAGTTCACATCATGGCAGCCAAAAAAGATTACTTCGGTCTCGAGTACATCGTCAGTCTGATCCTTGCCATCTTTCCCCCGACGTCCTGGGTTTGCGGTATTGTCACCCGGTTCATGGAAGGCAAGATCGTTGCGGGCATTCTCCGTATCATTCCGCCGATCGCGTTCGTTTGCTGGATCCTCGACATCGTCTTCATGGTCACGAAGAAAGAGATCTTCCGTCTCCTCGATATGTGATCCGTTCCTTAATAACAACCCGGGCGCTTGCAGTCGCAAGCGCCCGGCGTTTTTCTTTTCCGTGACAGATCCAAAGCCGGGATAACGGGAATAAACGCCGCACGGTCAGAAATAACGTTCTTTCCCCGACAGTCCCCGGAAGTATTTCCGAATCAGGTCCGCCGGGACGACCGTGAACGCGAGCAGGATCACACGAAGGAGAAGATGCGGCTCGAGCGGAACGGTACGGAAGAGTTCCCCGCCGCGGTAGACCATCAGCAGTTGGATCGCCGAGATCAGCCCGATCAGGGGCAGAAAGAACCGGTTGCGAAAAATCCCCGAAAAGAGCCGGAGCCGTTCGGTGCGGGCATTCACGCAGTTGAACAGTCCCGCAAAGATAAACAGTACGAAAAAGGCGGAAAGAAACGCGACGGGATCGCGCTCGTACCCGAAGGCGCGACGGAAAAAGGGCAGGACGAGAAAACCGACCGAAAGTAGTAGTGTATAGCCGCCGGTGACGGCGATCTGCCCCTTCATATAGCCGTTCAGGATGGGTTCGTCGCGTCGTTTCGGCTTTTCGCGCATCCCGGACGGTAACGGCGCTTCCCCGGCGAACATCAATCCGCCGAGGGTATCCATAATAAGGTTCACCCAGAGCATCTGTACGATGGTGATGGGGGTAGGCAAACCGAACAGTTGACCGAAAAGCGAAACCCCGACCGCGGCAAGGTTCATCATCAACTGGAACGTGATGAACTTGCGGATGCTCGAAAAAATGGTGCGTCCGTAGAGCACCGTTTTCGCAACCGACGCGATACTGTCGTCAAGCAATACGACGTCCCCGGCTTCCTTTGCGACGCCGGTCCCGCTTCCCATCGCGAACCCGACGTCCGCGTTACGCAGCGCGGGCGCGTCGTTGATCCCGTCCCCCGTCATTCCGACGACCAGTCCCGCTGCCTGCGCGATCCTGACCAACCGGGTTTTATCCGAGGGGACCGCGCGACAAACGACCGAAAGCCGCGGCAGGAGCGCGGAGAGTTCTGCGTCGGACTTCTCCTTCAGTTTCGCCGCCTCAATCATCACGTCGCCGCGTTCGGGGCGGTACAGTCCGCACGCCGCGGCGACCGACGCCGCGGTTCCCGCGTTGTCGCCCGTTACCATCACGACGCGGATCCCCGCGCGACGGAGCGTTTCGAGTGTCGGACGGGCGTCGCGGCGTACACGATCGGAGAGCAACAGACACGCGATCAAGGTCAGGTTTCCGAGCCCCTCGATCCGCTCGGAGATATTCTCTGCCGAAAGGACGGCAAGAACGCGCGCGCCGCTCTCGGATGCGCGGGCAACGCACGCAAGGAACCGGGTGCGCTCCGTGGCGTCGAAGTCTGCCGTTCCCCCGTCCGGCAACAGGATCCGCGTCGCGAGGGGGATCAGGTAGTCGGGAGCACCCTTGACGAGCACCGTCCGGATCCCGCCCGCCAGTTCAACGGCGGAAAACTTGCGCTCGGACGAGAACGGCACGAACGCCGTCGCCCGAACGCCCGGCGGGATCTTATCGCGTCCGAAGGCTTCGGACGCAGCGCGCTCGGTCGCGTTTACGGGAACGCCCTTCCCGGAAAGAAGTGCCCCCTCGCGATTGAAACGGGCGGACAGAGCGAGCGACGACAGGATCGCGGGACAGTCGCGCCGCACTTCCCCAACCCGCCTTTCCGTGCCGACGGCGGTCAGGATCCCCGTGAGTTTCATCTTTCCTTCGGTCAACGTGCCGGTCTTGTCGGTGAACAGGACGTTCATACTCCCGGCAGTCTCGATCCCGACCAGTTTTTTGACCAGGACGCGGTCGCGCATCATACGGCGCATATTCGAGGATAAAACGACGGTGATCATCATGGGTAATCCCTCCGGAACCGCGACGACGATCACCGTGATCGAGAGCGTCAGCGCACGGAGCAAGGTCGAAAGCAGAAAGGACGGATCCGAGAGCAGCGCGCCGATCCCCGCAAGCGAAAAACCGCCTCCGACGACAATCGCGCGGAACAGATACGAGAATGCGATCACGCCCGCAGAAAGGTACCCGATCCGGCTGATCTGCCTTGCAAGCCGCGAGAGGCGGAGTTTCAGGGGACTGGTCCGCGTCTCTGTCTGCAGTTCCGAAGCGAGCGTACCGAAAACCGTCGCGTCCCCGACGCGCCCGACGCGCGCCAACCCCTCGCCGCCCGTCACGACCGAACCCGAAAAGAGTTGGTGCGGATCGTCGAGCGTCCATTCGCCCGAAAAATGCCCGGGCGTCCGTTCAACCTCGCGCGCCTCACCGTTCAGAGCGGACAGATCAAGCGTAAGTTCCCCGGACAAGAGCACGCAGTCCGCGGGGATCCGTTCTCCGCTCGCAAGGAGCAGCAGATCGCCGACGACGATCTCGGTCGTCGGCAGCGACATGCGGTTTCCGTCCCGGACGACGATAGCGACTGCGCCGCCGGCCTCATGCGACAGTTTCTCGAAGGCGCGCTCGCTACCGTACTCCGACGCGGTCGAAACCAGTGAAGAAACCAGGACGGCAAGAACGATCCCACCGACCTCGAACCAGTTGCATTGACGGAAGGTGAAGAGGACCTCGACCGCGACCGACGCGAGCAGGACGCGGATAATGGGATCCCCGAGATTGCCGAATAAGCGGGAGAGAAACCCCCGCTTTTTCTTTTTCGTCAGACGATTGCTTCCGTGACGCGCGCGGGACGCCTCGACTTCGGCTTTTGAAAGACCGCCCCCGACAACACTTTCAAGAGTCATGTTCCCCCTACCTTTCACGCTATCTCCGCACCCATTCTATTCGTTTGTCCTCTGCTTGATAACGGCGGAAACCCAAAACCAGAAAAAACCGCAAAAAAACGACTGTTTCAGCCGTTTCGCCCCTTGACATCAGAGGGGTTTGGTGATATATTATATTTGGTGGAAGTTGGGGTTTTACCGTTCGTCCGGATACGGGCACCCGGAACGTCGATCCCTCTCCGCTCTCCCTTACGGGAGTCCTGTTCCGACAGATCAAGGAAGGAGAGATTTGCTTTTCGCAAATCGAATTTCGGCTTTGGGTAATAAAAACGAAAACAAAAACGCCGGCGTAACGAGCGTCTCGACGCTTCGGGCAAAACTTGCCGCGGGAACCGATTCCGGCGCGTACAAAACCGTCGCGTCGATCTTCGACGAAGGGACCTTCGTCGAGACGGGGGCGCTGGTCACGCGCAAATACGCGGAAACCCCCGGCTTTGACGCAGACGAACTTGCCGGCGTCGTCACCGGCTACGGCGCGGTGGACGGAAAACTGACTTGCGCTTTCCTGCTCGACGCTGAACGCTGCAAGGGCGCGATCGACGGACGCACCGCCGATAAGATCGTTTCGCTCTACGACCTCGCGAAAAAGAACGGCGCTCCGGTCGTCGGCGTATTCGACAGCGTTGGCGCGAACATTTTCGAGGGCGTTACCGCTCTCGCGGCGTACGGACGGATCCTTTCCGCCGTTGCATCCGCGTCCGGTCTCGTTCCGCAGATCGCCCTGATCTCCGGCAAGTGCATCGGCACTCTGTCCGCCGTGGCGGCGATGTTCGATATCGCCATTCTGGAAGAGGGCGCGGCACTTTACGTGACCGATCCCGCCCTGACGGGTGAAAAGGACGGACAATCCCCGATCCTCTCCGCCGTCGCGGATGCCGGGACCGCCGCCGAGCGCGTCCGCCGTCTGATCTCCTTCCTTCCCCCTTGCGCGGGGTGCGGCGTTCACGTCTCGGCTCCGACCGACGATCTCAACCGTCGGCTCGGTGATCAACTTTCCGGCGACGCCGCGGATATCCTTGCTTCGATCGCCGACAACGGCGTGACCTTGCCCGTCTCAACTTCGAGTTCCCTGCTCTGCTCCTTTGCCGAGATCGGCGGGGTGCGCTGCGGGATCGTGATCTCGGACGCGAAGAGGGACGGCGGTAAGGTCGACGCGCTCTCCGCGCGGATCGCCGCCCGGTTCGTCGACCTTTGCGACGCCTATTCGATCCCGATCGTAACGCTGGTCGATTCTCTCGGACTGGCGATCTCGGCTGAAAACGAGAAGGCGCCCTACTCCGCCGATCTTGCCCGGCTCGCCTTCGCCTACGCCGGCGCGAGCGTTCCGACCGTGACCGTGATCCTCGGACACGCGATCGGCGCGGCGTTCCCGCTGCTGGGTTCGCGTGCGACCGGAGCCGACGTCGTCTACGCGCTGGAAGGCGCCGAGATCGGCGCGCTCTCCGCCGACGCCGCCGTGGCGTTCGCCTTTGAAGAGGCGATCGCGGAAGGCAAAACCAAAGAGGAACTTCGTAATGAATGGAAGCAGTCGATCGCCTCTCCCGTCGCCGCAGCCGCGACCGGTGAGATCGACGACGTGATCCCGCCCTCCGAACTTCGCTGCCGCATCGCGTCCGCGCTCCTGATGCTCTCGGCAAAAGGAACCGTCGAGGCGCCCGACCGGGCGATTCGTCCGCTCTGAGAGGGGGTTCTCCATGTTTCTTGCAGTTGACGTCACCAAGCCGCTCGAGAGCGTGGGCGAGAAATTCGCCTACGGCGGGCAGATGCTTCTGATCGGAATGAGCGTCGTTTTCGCGGTGCTCCTGATCCTCTGGGGCGCGCTCGAACTCTTTCACGTCGTCGTGACCAAAATCCCCGCCGCGATCGAAAAGAAGCGGGGAAAGAACGTCGCGCCCGCTCCGGTACAGGAGATTTCCGTTGCCGGGAACGAGGACGACGAAGAGACCGTTGCGGTCATCGCCGCCGCCATCGCCGCGGCGAGCGAGGAAAACCCCGCGGGAACGTTCCGCGTCGTTTCCTTCCGGCGCGTGTAAGCCGGATCATCAAGCGAACAATACGAAAGGATTATATATCATGAAGAACTATCGGATCACCGTCAACGGAAAGAC
>CAMZBE010000109.1 GCA_947304475.1 uncultured Clostridia bacterium | reverse complement strand
GTCCCCTGGTTGTAGGTCGTGGTCCGGTATTTGGTCACGATCTGCAGGAATTCGTCGCGGATCTTGCCGGAGTTCTCGGTGCAGTACTGCAGGTACGCCGAGAGCGCTTTCGTCTTATCGGCGTTCGTGTTGACGTTGATCCCGCCGGCGTCGCCGACGTTGTGGATAACGGTGTTGTAGTCCCCCGAGACGTTGAGTTTCGGGATCGGCACCACCGAATACTGGTCCTCCATCTCCTGGAACGCCTTGTCCTCAAGCGCGCCGAGCACGCAGGCGCCGGCGAAAAGCGTTCCGGCATCTCCGCCCTGTCCGAATTTGATCCAGTGGTAGGCAAGCCCGGGGTTATCGATGGTCGCGCCATCGTTCGGGAAGTTCGGCGCCATCGTCCCCCGCCCGTCGAACAACGCTTCGATCGCGTCGAAGATGTCGCCCAGCACGCCGGACGATTCGGGATAGTAGATCCAGCGTTTGCCGTTGTACTGGCTGTCCGGGTCCTCGATCGCCTCAACGACTCTGAACAGATCGTCGCTGTTGGAGTAGAGGTAAAGCGAACTCGACATATTCGTCCTGCCGGAGCCGAGGAAGCCGAGCCGGTCGGCGATCGAGTCCTCTCCGTCCCCGTCGTTGTCTTTCCAGATCGCCGCCGAAAGTTTGGCAAGCGTGTCCCAGGTCCATTGTTTGGTCTCGACGTAATCGAAGAACCGCGTCGTGAGGGTTTCACCCGCCTCGAGCGTTTCGCCCTCCTCCAGGATCACGGGAGCCAGCACTTTGGCGTTTTCGTCCATCATCGTCATATTGAAAGGAAGGACGCCCATCGCGCGCAGCACGTCGAGGAAGTAGTCGCCCGCCATAATGTAGGCGCGGTCGCCGGTCAGCGACATACTTTCCATCCATTCGTTCATCCAGCCCTTGGACTCGAAATCAAAGTACGAGCCGGGGATCGACCAAAGATCTTTGAGCAGACTCTTCGTCGTGGCGACGCCGAGGTCGAAGACCATATCGACGAACAGATCGGGGGCTTCGGGATCATGTCCCGAAACGAGGGTTTCCATTCGTCCCCACTGGGCGTCCCACCCGAGGTCGCTCCAGTAGACGTAGGAGACGGTGGTCCCGAGCCGTTCGTTCGCGGCGTTGTTGCGTGCGTAGACCATCTGCTCGATCGCGGGGGTGGTCGCCGTGACGGTGTCCGGTCCCGCGATGTACTTATCGTTCTTGGACACCTTTTCCGCGTCGCCGTAGGCACTCAACTGAATTTTGAGTTCCCGGTTCGCCGCGGAGATCTCGCGGACGCCGGCGTAGGGATCGGCGGTGGTCGTCACAACCGCCGGTTCGGTGGTCGTAACCGCGTCGTCGCCGGTGCCGGGCGCCTGCGTCGCAACGGGCGTTTTTTCCGTCGTCGCGGCGGTCGTTTTGCCCTTCCCGCAAGAGGCGAATACGAGCGCCGTCATCACGAGAAGAAGAAGGAAAGCGATCAGTTTCTTCATTTTGTTTTCGTCCTTTCATATTTTCCGGATACTCGGAGTGTCGTGCAAAAAATGTGCGGACGGGCGGTTTTTCCTTCCCGTACTTTTACTATACTATAAACTTGGAGAAAATGCAATCATAAGAGCAGGCGACGACGGAAAATCGGCACAATCCACAAACCGGGCTCTCCCCGGTTGTTCACCACGCCTTGCAAAACGGTTTTCGCGGTCGGACGGAGACGGCAAGAATTGCAACCTTCGGGGCGCTTGGGGCGGATTTGCGCGGACAGTCGGTTGACAAGCGGCGCAAAATGCGCTATACTGTCCACAAGCGGCGGCGACGGTTCGCGCCGGTCGCCGCAACCGAGAAAAGAGGATAACGGTATGACGAAAAAGACGGTCACGCTTCTGGTGATGGCGGCGGGAATGGGCAGCCGCTTCGGCGGGCTCAAACAGATCGAGCCCTTCGGCCCGAACGGGGAGACCATTCTCGACTATTCGGTGTACGACGCCGCGGCGGCGGGCTTTTCGCGGGCGGTGATCGTCCTGCGTCGGTCGATGCTCGCGGATTTCCGGGAAACGGTCGGGCGCCGGATCGAAAAACTGCTCGACGTGCGCTACGCCCTGCAGGAAAACGACGTGCTTCCCGACGGGTTCTCGGTTACGCCCGAGCGCACCCGTCCCCTCGGAACGGCGCACGCCGTCTGGTGCGCGCGGGAGCATCTGGACACCCCCTTCGCCGTGATCAATTCCGACGACTTTTACGGCGGCGGTTCGTTTGCCGTTCTCTGCGACGCGCTCACCGATCCCGCCCTCTCTGCGTGTATGGTCGGCTATCGACTCGGGAACACGCTCTCGGAGACCGGGACGGTCAACCGCGGCGTCTGCACGGTAAAGGACGGGCTGCTTTCCGGAATCGAGGAACGCTTCGGTCTGGACAAAAACAGCGGCGTTCCGCTCGATACGGTGGTGTCGATGAATATGTGGGGCTTCCGCCCCGACTTCACCGCGCGGCTCGACCGGGATCTGCGCGCGTTCTTACCCGAAATGAAGGATCCCCTGAAGGACGAACTCTATCTCCCCGGCGTGGTGGACGGCGCGATCCGCGACGGTTCGCTCACGGTGCGGGTTCTGAATACGGCGGAGAAATGGTACGGCGTCACCTACCGTGAGGACGCCGCTTCGCTGCGCGAGGCGATCAAAGCGATGATCGCCGAGGGGAAATACCGTGCCTGACGCCGCCGATCTTCTGTCGGTTTTGTCCCGCTTTGCCGTCGATTTTGACGACCGCCCCCCGATCGAACCGCTCGGGCGCGGGTTAGTCAACGGAACGTACCTTGTCGGGACCGAGCCGCCGACGGTTCTGCAGCGGATCAACCGCGCCGTATTCCCGCACCCCGACCGCGTGATCCGAAACGTCGCGTGCGTGACGTCGTACTTAAAGGAGAGGATCGCCCTCGACGGCGGGGATCCCGAACGCGAGACGCTGACGCTGATCCCCGAACGGACGACCGGGCTTCCCTACGTTCTGCACGGCGGGGAGTATTACCGGCTCACCCGGCTGATTCCCGGCGCCGTCTCACGCGAGGACGCCGGGCCGGACGCTCTTTACGCCGCGGCGAAGACGTTCGGGCGGTTTTTGCACCGGCTGGACGGGTTCCCCGCCGATACGCTCGACGAGGTGATCCCGCGTTTTCACGACACCCGCGCGCGGCTCTCGCAACTGAAAGCCGCGATCGCGTCCGATCCGGTCGGGCGCGCGGCGGCGGTCGAAAAAGAGATCGAATTCGCCCTGTCCCGGGAAGACGACTGCGGCGTGATCGTCGACGGGCTCGCGTCGGGGGAAATCCCGCTGCGCGTGACACACAACGATACGAAACTGAACAATTTTCTCTTTGACCAAACGACGGGCGAGTGCATCGCCCTGATTGATCTGGATACCGTGATGCCCGGCTCGGTGCTCTTCGATTACGGCGACGCGCTGCGCTTCGGCGCCTCCTCCGCCGCCGAGGATGAAACCGACCTCGATAAGGTCTTCTTTTCGGAAGAGCGGATCGCCGCGTTCACCCGCGGGTTCCTCGAAGAGTTCGGAAACGATCTTGCCCCGCGCGAGCGGGAATTGCTCCCCGCCTCGATCCGGCTTTTGACGCTGGAGTGCGGGATCCGTTTTTTGACCGATTATATCGCCGGCGATACGTACTTCAAAACCACTCGGCACGACCAGAACCTCGACCGCGCAAGAAACCAGTTCGCCCTCGTCCGCGATATCGAACCGCGTCTCCCCACCCTCGCCCGTTTGACAGAATAACCGGAACGGGGGACCGCCCGCTTTCTTGTAAGAAAACGAAGGAGTACGCCCGCTTTCTTGTAAGAAAGCGGGGCAAAGAACTTCATTAAGGAAATAATAAAGCAAAACGGCGAGTGCGCTCGCCGTTTTGCGGTTCTATAGCCGTTACTATGTGGCTTTGTTTTTCTGTGTGCGGGGCGTCGAAGACGCCGCCCCTACGTTCGGCACTCTTTCACGTCGCGCTTGCGCGACAATTCACGCAAACGCAGTTTGCAATTCATGACGGCGTCGCCGTCAATTCACGCGATCGGAGATCGCAATTCATGCCGTTGCGATCCGTCGCAACGGCTTCCCTTCGTTTCCTTCTCGTCGCGTTTGCGCGACATCTCGAATTTCGCGGAACGCGAAATATATCGAAATTGCCGCGGCGAATACCGCGGCAATTATATCGAACGGCGCTCCGCGCCGTATATCGCGCGCGAAGCGCATATCGCGCAAGCGAACACTCACCCTTCGTACTCCACTTCTTTCCCGTACGCTTCCCGGTAGGTTTTCGCGTTGAATTCCCACGTCAGGGCGGACAGGCGTTTCGCCTCTTCGCGCAGAGGTGCGTCGGGATTGGGCACGATCGGTTCCCCGATATGAAGCGTGAACGCCTTTTTCGGCGTGCCGTCGCGGCGGACGCCGTAGGTGCGGAAGGTGAAGAACGCCGGAACCACCGGGACGCCGTTCCGCGCCGCCGATAAAAACGCCCCGTCGATCAAGGGACGCGGTTTCTCGTAACACCACCAGAGCGAGCCCTCGGGGTAGAAGAGGACCAGCGTGTCGTGTTTGACGTATTCCGCGATCGCGTGGTTCAGGTGCCGCATCGCCGGTAGCGTCTTCCCGATCGGAAGCGTCCCCGCCGCACGGAGCAGAGCGCCGAACGCGCCGCGCCGGTTGTTGAACTCGGCGACCGTGATCTTCAGTTTCCGTCTGCCGACCGCGCGCCGGATCAGTACGCAGTCGACGTCGTTGACGTGGTTGCACGTCAGGATCGCGCCCTTCACGCCCTTGAGGTTCTTCTTCCCCACGACTTTCAGGCGGCAGTACCGACCGATGAACAGACCGACGAACCGGAACAGCCCGACGGCGACGGCGGAGAACAGCCGGCGGAAGAACCCGCCCGCGAGATAGTCGTAATCGTCCGAGACCGGAAGCACCGATTTCCCCGTGCAGGGCGGCACGATGTGCGCCGAAAAGTCCCGCGCGCGCTCGTGTTCGCTTTCCTGCCGGATCTTCTCGCTCCGCGTCACGCCGACGCCTCTCTTTCGCTCTCCTCGCGAACGGCTTCGCTGCCGACCTCTTCGGAATCGACGCTCATACGCGCGACCGGCGCCCAGTCGTCGGCGCGGACGGTCGTGGTGAACGCGAGGATAAAGATCCAGGCGTATTCGATCGAAACAAATGGGAACAGGAACAGAAACCGCGTCTTTTCCTTCCGCGTCATGCGGCAGAATCCGCGGCTGACCAGCAGTTGCGCCGCGCCGAAAACGAACAGTTCA
>CAMZBE010000108.1 GCA_947304475.1 uncultured Clostridia bacterium | reverse complement strand
TGGGAATTCGCCATGAAGTTCGGTCTTCCCATCGTCGAAGTGGTCGCGGGCGGCGACGTCACGAAAGAGGCGTTTACCGACGTCGAAACGGGGAAGATGGTCAACTCAGGCTTCCTCGACGGACTTGAAGTGTCCGAAGCGAGAGAGAAGATCATCGAATATCTGACTGAACGCGGCATCGGCGTCAAGAAGATCAATTTCAAACTGCGCGACTGGGTGTTCTCCCGCCAGAGATACTGGGGCGAACCGATCCCGCTCGTATTCTGTAAAAAGTGCGGCTGGGTTCCGGTTCCCGAAAACGAACTTCCCCTGACGCTCCCCGACGTGCAGTCCTACGAGCCGACCGAGACGGGCGAGTCGCCGCTTGCGCTCATGACCGACTGGGTGAACTGTAAGTGCCCGAAATGCGGCGGTCCCGGCAAGCGCGAGACCGATACCATGCCTCAGTGGGCAGGTTCTTCCTGGTACTTCCTTCGCTACTGCGATCCGCACAACGACAAGGCGCTCGCGTCCAAAGAGGCGCTTGAATACTGGATGCCGGTCGATTGGTACAACGGCGGTATGGAGCATACAACGCTCCACCTGCTGTATTCGCGCTTCTGGGCGAAGTTCCTCTTCGATATCGACGTTCTGAAAGAGAAGGAACCCTACCGCAAGCGTACCTCGCACGGTATGATCCTCGGTGAGAACGGCGAGAAGATGTCGAAGTCCCGCGGAAACGTCGTCAACCCCGACGATATCGTCAAGGAGTACGGCGCAGATACGATGCGGCTCTTCGAGATGTTCATTGGCGACTTTGAGAAGTCCGCGCCCTGGAATCCGCAGTCGATCAAGGGTTGCAAGCGTTTCCTCGAACGCTTCGCGGGACTGACCGACCTTGTTAAGGGCAAAGGAAACACGCCCGCGCTTGAGAAGTCGTTCCACAAGACCATCAAAAAGGTTTCCGACGATATCGAAGCCATGAAGTTCAATACAGCCATCGCCGCGATGATGTCGCTGATCAACGAGATCTACGAGGTCGGTTCGATCACGGCCGACGAACTGGCGACCTTTGCCCGGATCCTCTCTCCCTTCGCTCCGCACCTTGCCGAGGAAGTCTGGGAATTCATCGGCGGGAAAGGGTTCGTTTCGCTTGCCGCATGGCCCGAATACGACGAAGGGAAAACCGCGGACGACGAGGTAGAGTTCCCGATTCAGATCAACGGGAAAGTGCGCGCCGTCGTTGTCATCCCTGCAAACGCCGGAAAGGAAGAGATCCTCGCCGCGGCGAAAGCAGATCCCAAGATCGTCGCCGCCCTGGACGGGAAGACGGTCGTTAAAGAGATCGTCGTTCCCGGAAAGATTGTGAACATCGTGATCCGCTGATTGCATCGGGGGGAAGAATATGCTTGAGAATTTACCGGAACGGGAATTTGACGTACTGGGTATCGGGGAAGTCATACTTCGTCTTTCTCCTGTGGGGAAAGACCGCATCTCACAGAGCGAGTCCTTTGAAAAATGCGCGGGCGGCTCGGAACTGAACGTCGTTTCGGGCATCTCGCAACTCGGACTGCGCACGGGGATCGTCACGCGTCTTCCCGACAACGAGATCGGAAAGTTCATCAAGAATAAGATCCGTTATACCGGGACAAGCGACGATTTCGTCACTTACGATACCACGCCGGAAAAGCGGCTCGGCATCTATTACTACGAGCGGGGCGCTTATCCTCGTGTCTCGGTCGTCTCTTACGACCGCACCGATTCGTCGTTCGTGCGGTTCTCGCTTGACGAACTCGATCCCTGCATCTTCCGGTCCTGTAAGGTGTTCCATTTGAGCGGGATTACGCTTGCGCTTGGAGAATCACTTCGCAGTCATGTTTTCGAGATGATCCGTCGCTTCCGCGAGAACGGTGCGCAGATCTCCTTTGACGTCAACTACCGCGCGGCGCTTTGGAGCGAAGAAGAGGCAAAGAAAACGGTCGAAGCCGTTCTTCCGTACGTTAATCTGCTGTTCATCTCCGAGGAGACGCTGCGCCGTATGCTCGGAAGAAAAGGCGAACTCAAGGAGATCCAACGCGCCCTTGCGAAAGAGTATCCCGAACTGAAAATGATCGCCAGTACGCAGCGCACCGTGATCTCTCCCACGCGCCATAATTTCGGCAGTCTGATCTACGACGTGAAAGAGGACAGGCACTACGCCGAGGAACCCTACCGCGAAATTGAGGTGGTCGACCGGCTCGGGAGCGGAGACGCCTACGTCGCGGGCGCGCTCTACGGCGCGATCAAGTATCACGATATCGAGCGTGCCGCACAGTTCGGCGACGCCATGTCAGCCATCAAAAACACCATTCCGGGCGATATGACGGTATGCGATATCAACGACGTCACGCGCGTCATCACGACGCACCTTTCGTCGGGACCGAAAAACGAAATGGTGAGATAACCGGGTATAAGAAACGAACCGTCTGCAATTTGCAGACGGTTCGTTTGCTTTTGGGAGTTTACCGTACGATCCTTGCGTGCGAGATCATCAGATAACTGCCGGCATCGGTTTCATAAAGATCGAATGCACCGGTCATCGTGACGGTGGAGTTATCCGCGGGGACGGGTTCGATGGAAAAATCTTTCTCAAATTCGACGAGAAAGGTGATGTTCGAGGGGCATTGGTTGTTACAGTCGGAAACGTAGCAAAGGTATTCGGTTTTCCCGTCCGCCTTTACGGTATAAGTGAAGAAAACGGGGAAGCGGATGGTCTTGCCGACGTTATCGGGATATTTTGAGAAATCGATCGCGTTTTGCGCGTTGATGCCGCAAACGTTGTTCACCACAACCGAGTAGACCATCGTCGAACTGAACCCCGCCAGATCGTAGTCGTAGGTCGTTTCGGTCTCGTTTTGATTACAAGCGGTGAAGGCAAGAAGGAGCGACAGAATCAGGATCAGACAGAATGCTTTTCTCATACGCGTTTTCCTTTCGTGACAAAACCGATCAGCGTAAATGAACCGAAACCGACGATGTCGGTCGCGACGATGGTGGAACCGACCGGAGTACCGGCGACAATCGCGATCAGGATGCCGAGGAAGGCGCAGGTGACCGAGAATACGGCAGAGCAGATCGTAACCGAGCGGAAACTCCGGAATACACGCATTGCCGACAGTGCCGGAAAAACGACGAGAGCCGAGATCAGAAGCGAACCGACGAGGTTCATCGCAAGGACGATGATCACGGCGATCACGACGGCGATCAGGAGGTTATACAGTCCGGTCTTCATTCCGGTCGCGGTCGAGAAATTCTCGTCGAAAGTGACCGAAAAGATCTTGTTGTAGAAAAGAATGAAGACGATCAGTACGGCGGCTGAGAGCACAATGCTCAACCAGACTTCGCTTTTGGTCAAAGTCAGAATGGACATCGAACCGAAAAGCGTGGTGCAGACGTCGCCCGACACGTTGCTTGACTTGGAGAAAATGTTCATCAGAAGGTAGCCGACCGCAAGCGCACCGACCGAGATCATCGCGATCGCGGCGTCGCCTTTGATCTTCGCGTTCTGCCCCTTGCGGAGAAGCAGGATCGCACAGAGCGTGGTCAGGATCAGGACGAGCGGCATATCGTTGGTCAAACGAAGCACGGCGGCAATCGCCATCGCGCCGAACGCGACGTGAGAAAGACCGTCGCCGATGAAGGAAAAGCGTTTCAGCACCAGCGTGACGCCGAGAAGCGACGAACACAGAGCGACCAGAACGCCGACGATCAGAGCGTAGCGTACGAAATCAAACTGCAGATAAGTCGTCAGTTTGTCGATTATTTCGTTCATTGTTCGTCACCCCCTTTTTTGAGGAAACCGCTTGAGATATCGTTCCCGAGATACTCGTCGGTCGTCCCGAAAAAGACGTGATCGGCGACGTGCAGGATATGATCGGCATACCGGACGGCGGCGGAAATGTCGTGCGAGATCATCATAACGGTAATCCCGTCCTTTTTGTTCAGTTCTTCGATCAGGTCGTACATCTCCGCCGTCACGACGGGATCCAGTCCCGCGACCGGTTCGTCGAGCAGAAGCATCTTGGTCGTGGCACAAAGCGCGCGAGCGAGCAAAACGCGCTGCTGCTGCCCGCCCGAGAGTTCGCGGTAACAGCGCTTCAAGTACGGAGTGATCCCCATTCTCTCTGCGTTTTCAAGCGCGCGTTTTTTTTCGTCTTTGCCGTAAAAAGGGCGTAATCCCATACGGTTCCCGCAGCCGGAGAGCACGATCTCCCAGACCGACGCCGGGAAATCCTTCTGCACTTCGGTCTGCTGCGGCAGATAACCGATCTCGTTGCGTTTCAGCCCGTCACCCGTCAGGATCTCTCCCGAAAGAGGTGAGAGAAGACCGAGCAGCGTTTTCATCAGGGTACTTTTCCCTGAACCGTTCTCCCCAACGACGCACAGATAGTCGCCGGCGTTGACTTCAAAGTTCAGTCCGCCGACCACGACGTGTCCGTCGTATCCGAGGGACAGGTCCCGACAGGTGAGCAATGCCATGTTTCTTTCCTCCGTTATTTGAGTGCTTCTTTCAACACGGTCAGGTTGTTTTCCATCACACCGAGGTAGGTCGTTCCGTTCTTGACGTCGTGCGCGGTGACGGATTGCAGGGAATTCAAAGTCAGGATCTTCTGGTCCTTCGTTGCCGTTTCCTTCCGGATAGTCTCCGCGATCTTTCCGTTTGCGCTTTCGATCTGCAGGATCGCTTTCAGCCCGAGTTCGTCGACCTTCCCGGCAAGGAAGGCGATGGTCTTGGTGGACGCTTCACTTTCCGCGGAGCATCCGACGAAGGCGGCGTAATAGTCAAGCCCGTAATCGTCGGTCAGATACCGGAAGGGGAAGCGATCGCCGAACAGAAGAGTGGTGAACGTCGCTTCGGCAACAGCCGCTTCGTACTTCTGATCCAGGGCGCGGAGTTTGTCCGTATATGCGGCGGTATTTGCCGCGTAAACGTCAGCGTTGTCGGGATCGAGCGCCTTAATCTTCTCCGAGATGTATCCGGAAAGTTCGATCGCGTTTTTAAGAGAGAGCCAAACGTGTTCGTCGTACTCGGCTTCCTCTTCATCGTGGTGATGTTCGTGATCGTGTTCGCGCTCTTCTTCGTCGTCGTGGTCATGGTCGTGTTCTGCTTCCATACCCTCCTTGACCTCTTCCTCTTTGACCTTTTCGCCGAGGACGTCAAGCAGATTGACGACGATCATATCAGGATTCTTGGCGGTCTTCAGAACGTCTTCCACCCATTCGTCGGATTCACCGCCAACGTAGATGAAGAGATCGCAGGTTGCGACTTTCACGATGTCGTCTG
>CAMZBE010000107.1 GCA_947304475.1 uncultured Clostridia bacterium | reverse complement strand
AGAACAGGCGACCGACAAACCGTCGGTCGCCTGTTCTTTCTTAAAACGCATTCTGCCTTGAAATAAGGTCAGATTATAACGTGTATTGGAAGCCCGTTCCGGAATTCGATCGTACGTTCTCCGCAGATCAGCGGGCGCAGATACGCAATTCCCGCGGGGGTAATCCCGTTGCCCGCACCGTTGATGAACTCGTCCGGCACCTTCCGGATCGCGTTGGCGATCCCCGCAACCGGGCGGAAGGTTACGGTGCAGCGATAGGGATCGTTTGAGAGACGGTCAAGCGCCGCCATCACGCCGCTCTTCCCTTCGGTCGCCGCTGAAACGGCGGAAGAACCGAGGGCAGCCGCCTCGGTAAGATCAGTGTCCGACGCAAGGTGCGCGGCGCAGCGTTGCGGAAGCGAGAGTTCAAAGGAACGGACTTTGCAACCGAACGTCTCTTTAACGAATGCCTCGAGAACCTTGCCCGCACCGGCAAGATACTTGTGCCCGAAAGCGTCGGCGGCGCCGCTTTGCGCGCCTTCTCCGATATACCGTCCCTCGGGCGAACGGATTCCCTCGGAGATCGCGACGACGAGATTCGGGTGGCGCTTGAACGCGTCGCGCAAATCGTCCGCGAACCGTTCGACGGCGAACGGACGCTCGGGAAGATAGATCAGATCCACGCCTTCCGCACCGACGGCTCCGGGAAGCGCGGCGGACGCGGTCAGCCAGCCGGCGTCGCGCCCCATGATCTCGACGATCGTGACGGCGGGGACGCGGTAAACGGCGCAGTCGCGCACGATCTCGGAGAGCGTAACCGCCACGTATTTCGCCGCCGATCCGAACCCCGGGGTATGGTCGGTGTCGGCAAGATCGTTGTCGATCGTCTTCGGGATCCCGACGACGCGCATTTCGTAATCGACGGTTTCCAGATACGCAGAGAGTTTCGCCACGGTATCCATCGAGTCGTTGCCGCCGATATAGAAGAAATAGCGGATACCCTTCTCGCGGAATCGCGCGATCAGATCGTCGAAGAACGCCCTGTCCTTCTTTGGATCGGGCAGTTTCTTCCGGCAGGAGCCGAGCGCGGCGGCGGGCGTCTGCTCCAGTTGGCGAAGCCGTTTTTCGTCGGCAAAGAGCGGGAGCAGCGACACGCAGTCGGAAGATAAGAACCCTTCGATCCCGTTCCGCATCCCGTAGAGTTCGGGGATCAGATCCCGGTGCGCCGAAACGCCCCGGATCACGCCGGCAAGACTTGCGTTGATGGCGGCGGTCGGACCTCCCGACTGACCGACGACGGCGTTTCCCTTCAGTTCCTTCATTTTACTTCTCCTTTGCTTTCGTCTTCCGATCCCGACGCGAACCGGAAATCTTTTTCGGTAAAACGGTATTTCTTGTCGCAGAAGCGGCACTCCGCCGTGAGTTCGCGCTTGCCGTTCTCTTTTTCCTCTTCGTCGAAGAGTTCCCTGACCTTTTTCGCCCCGAGCGACCGGATCCCGCGGCGCATCCGCTCTCTCGAACAGGTGCAGACGTAGTCGACGTCGATCGTATCGAACGGATCGAACTCGATTGAACGGAACGCGATCGCGGCGATCTCTTCCAGTGATTTCCCTGCGTCGAGGAGCGCCGATACGCTGCTGATATCCGGGACGTTCTTTTCTATTCTGTCGACCGTTTCGGGATCGGGAAACGGGAGCAACTGAATCAGAACGCCTCCCGCCGCCCGACAACTTCCGTCCGGGGCGACCAGCACGCCGAGAGAACAAACGGACGGGATCTGCTCGCTTTCGGCAAAGTAGCGGGTAAAGTCCTCCGCGATCTCGCCAGAAACGAGTTCGACCGTCCCGGTTTGCCGTTTCCCTTCTTCGATCTCACGAATCACGGAAAGCGATCCGTGACCGACCGCGGCGCCGACGTCGAGTTTACCGTTCGACTTTCGAGGCGGATCCGCTGCCGGATTCTCGATATATCCGCGCACGCACCCGAGATAGTCGGATACGGCGAGCAACCTTCCTGCGGGACCGTCACCCGAAATCGTAACGGTCAGAGAGTCGGTTTTTTCGCCCAACATACTCCCGAGCATCGACGTAGCGGTCAGAAGCCGTCCGAGAGCCGCCGTCGCCGTGGGCGCGGTTTTATGGTACCTACGCGCCGTCTCAACGATCCCGCGGGTATCCGCGACGACGATCCGCGCGCTTCCGTCCCTCGTCATTCCTCGCAGAAGGCGCGAGGGGATCCTTTTTTCGTTTTCCATACTCTTTCTCTTTCAGTCTTTTTTCGCCCGTGCGGCGATATACCAGCGGTCTTCGTCGCCCGTAAGCGTTCCGCCCGAAGATGTCGGGTAGGCGCCGATCCACTCGAATCCCGCGTTTTGGAGTTCTTTTTTCAGCGTGCGGAGCGAATACGCCCGCTCGCGCTCGGTCGCTTCGTAGCGACGGTACTTCCCCGTCTCTTCCTCGCGGAAAAGCGTAATGCGGAAGTCGCAGACGCCCCGCGCACAACGGTTCTCCCAGGTACAGTAGACGCCCGGCGCCTCGAAGGCGTACGTCCTGTCTGCGTAGACGGTTTCGAACTTGTGCTTTGTGTTCACGTCAAACAAAAACAGTCCGTCGGGGTTCAGGTAGTTGTGTACGAGCGAGAAGCATTTACCGAGTTCGGCTACGCTCAAAAGGTGATTGACCGGATCGAGACAGCACACCGTCGCGTCGACCGTCCCGTAGAGTTCAAATCCGGTCATCTCCTGCATAAGCCACAGGATCCGGGACGAAATCCCTTCCCCCGCCTCTTCCGCCGCCGTACGCGCAAATTCGAGCATCTCGGGCGATCGGTCGATCCCGATCATATCGTATCCGCGCTTGGCAAGTTCGAGCGTCATGAGTCCCGTACCGCACGCGAGATCGAGAACGTCCTTGACCTTACCCTTCGCGTACCGGGAGAAAAAACCTTCGATCCCGTCCGCCCACGCGGCGTAATCGATCTCGGCGTTCCATTCATCGTAATAAGGAGCAAGGATCGAATAAATATCAGTCATCAAAGCGTCCCCCTTCCTCGGAGAAACGTCGAATCACCTCGTCGGGCGAGAGCCGGTCACGCGCGAACGCGCGACGCAACAGATCGGGCGGCAGGCAGTCGTCGTACTTCTCGAAGACGGGGCATTCGCCCTCCCCGATCAAGGAGAGCGGATCGATCCCCTCGCTCTGCAGTTTGTCGATCAGCGTCTTTTCGAGTTTGTCCCCCATACCGTCCTTTACCTTGAATGTAATAAAGCAACATCCCTCGGAGGTCACGTCGGTAATCCCGAACTGTCCGGCGTTGGTCTGCAGATAGCGGCGGATCGTGCGGAAAGCGCGGGTGCCGAGCCACGGGAACAGGACGTAAGACGAGCCGCCGATCGGGATCATCAACCTTTCGTCCATTCCCGTCCCTTTCGCGAGTTTCCTCGCCGAAGCGAGCCGTTCGCGGGCGTTGGGCATCAGGTAGGGATATTCCGCGTCGCAAAGCAGGACGTCGCGCATTTTTTCCAGTACGCGCGTATGGATCTCGCCGAAGCCTCCCGGCCAGGAGATCTCCATTTTTCCGTCGACGCCCTTGACGAAGATCAGGTGCTTTTCAACCTCGATCTCGAGCACTTCCCAGACGCGCCCCGCAAGGGCGAACCGGTCGCCGACCGGCGGCGGCGTGGTGATGGTGCCGATCTCGTCGGAACCGCACCGGACGGTAAAGTCCTCGCTGTCCTGAAAGACGGCGTAGAATTTGAAACTTCCGGTCAGCCGCTCGCCGCGAAGTCCGACGATCAGCGTTTTCTCCTCGGTAAACTCGAGATACTCGCGATTGATCATGGAGACCAGCATTTCGCGGTAATCCTCTTTCGAGATGTGCGAAAGAGGCGGGAGCGTCAGTACCCGTTCCGCCAGGTTTTTCGGCGTCTGTTCTCCGCCCGACGAAAGGATACTCATGGTCTGGTGGAACGCAAGACTGAACGGCATCTCTTTTTTGGAGGGCGGTTCGATAAAGCGTTCCTCGACGTAAAGTTGTACGAGCGCGATGCCGCGCAGCAGTTCCCACGGGATCAGTTTCGGGAGCGGCGTGTTCGGAAGCGCCGACTCCTCGCGGAAGACCATCATCATCTCGGGCGGCAGATCGCGCCGTCCCGAACGCCCGAGCCGCTGCAGAAACGACGAAACGGTGGTCGGCGCGTTGAGTTGCGCCACGCGCTCGAGCCGACCGATGTCGATCCCGAGTTCCATCGTCACGGTCGCGCAGGTGACCGCGTTGCGGATCTCTTCGTCCTTCATCTTCATTTCCGCGTCCTCGCGGAGCGCGGCGGAAAGATTGCCGTGATGGATCAGGAAAATATCGTTTTCGTGCCTGTTTTTCGCGATCTGGCGGAGCGTCGCCGTCACGTATTCGGTCTCCTCGCGGGAGTTTGAGAAGACCAGGCACTTTTTATCCTTGACGGTGTCGTATAGGAATTCGTACCCCGGATCGATCATCGCCACGCCCGACCGTTCCTCGTGCGCCGCGTCGTCCGCCGAGGGCCGTTGTTCCTCGTTCGGATTCTGGTAATAGAAATGCTCCATACCGAGCCGCCAATGCAGTTTGGTCTGCGGCGGGGGCGGCGCCTGGGTTTCGCGTCCGCTGCCCGCACCGAGCCATTCGGCGGCGCTTGCAAGATCACCGACCGTCGCCGAGAGCCCGATCCGACGGGGCGACGAACCGATCAGCCGCGACATCCGGCAGAGCAAGCAGATCACCTGGTTCCCTCTGTCGGATCCGATCATGGTGTGGATCTCGTCGAGAACGACGTACTTCAAACCTGCGAAAATCCGCGGGATATCGTTCGAGCGATTCATCAGCATACTTTCGAGCGATTCGGGCGTGATCTGCAGGATGCCCTTCGGATCCTTCAGCAGTTTCGTTTTGTGCGAGGCGCCGACGTCGCCGTGCCAGTGAAAAACCGGGATCCCGCTCGCGTCAAGCAGTTCTTCCATACGACCGAACTGGTCGTTGATCAAACTCTTCAAAGGGGCGATATAGAGTACAGAAACGCCTGCGGACGGCTCTTTCGCCGAGCACAGATCGGATAAGATCGGGAAAAAGACCGCCTCGGTCTTCCCCGACGCCGTTGAAGAGGACAGGAGCAGATTGTCGTCGCTGTCGAAGAGAACGCGCGCAGCCGCCAGTTGCACCTCGCGGAACCGCGTCCATTCGTGGCGGTAAATATATTCCTTGATAAAGTCGGGAAATCTCCCGAACAGGCGATCCGCCTCGGTCAATCCCTACACCCCCTTTTTTCTCCGTTTTGGTCAAAGATCGAGGTCGAACACCGA
>CAMZBE010000106.1 GCA_947304475.1 uncultured Clostridia bacterium | reverse complement strand
CCGTTGTGGCTCTGCGCCACGGCGTAGAGCGTCGCCATCCGCACCCGGGCGGGCAGGTTGATCGCGCTCTGCCGGGAAAGATCGAAAGGCAGGTTCTTCGTGAGACCGTCCACGGCGTCCCCGATATTGACGACGTAGTGCCGGATCCCGAGGTGCGCGACCAGTTTCTTCGCCGCGTCGATGTCGCTCTGCACGCGGCAGGGCATCAAAACCCCGATCACCCGATCGCGACCGAGCGCCTCGACGCACAGGGCGGCGACCGTCGAACTGTCTTTTCCCCCCGAGATCCCGACGATCGCGTTGCACCCCTCTCCGTTCTCCGAAAAGAACTTCCGGATAAAGAGAACGCACGCGTCCTTGTTTTTTACCGCATCAAACATCGTTTGCCCCTTATTTGCCGAGTTGCTTTTCGAGGCGCCCCATGATCTCCTTGTACGCGTCCTCGACGCCGCCGAGATCGCGGCGGAAACGGTCCTTGTCGAGTTTCTCCTTGGTCACGCTGTCCCAGAGGCGGCAGGTATCGGGGCTGATCTCGTCGGCGAGCACGACCGTGCCGTCGGAGAGCCGTCCGAACTCGAGTTTGAAATCCACCAGAATCACGCCGCATCCGCGCCAGAACGCCGACAGGATCTCGTTGATCTTGAAACTGTACGCCGCGATAGTATCCAGTTCCCGCTCGGTCGCCAGTCCGAGCGCCAGCGCGTGGTAACGGTTCAGGAGCGGATCGCCCAGCGCGTCGTTCTTATAAGAAAACTCGATCGTGGGGGAGGGGAAAACGATCCCTTCCTCCACGCCGTATCTTTTCGCAAACGATCCCGCCGAGATATTCCGCACGATCACCTCGAGCGGGACGATCGACACCCGCTTCACTAGCGTATCGCGCTCGGAGAGTTCCGACACGAGGTGCGTCGGGATCCCCTCTTTTTCAAGCAGTTTCATCAGGCGGTTGCTCATCTGGTTGTTGATGACGCCCTTGCCGACGATGGTCCCGCGTTTCAGACCGTTGAACGCCGTCGCGTCGTCCTTGTACGAAACGATCAGTTTTTCGGGATCGTCGGTCCTGTAGACCTTCTTCGCCTTGCCTTCGTAGAGCAGTTCCTTCTTCTCCATTGTCCTGTATCTCCTTCTCGTTTTTATTTTCCGCTGTCGCCGTAGTTCGATAAGACGCGTGCCGACGGATCGTTCACGTCGCATCCCTGCCAACTCTTGTTGGGCATCCAGAAGCCGGGGATCATCTCCGCCTGTCCGGGGTAGTACTTTTCAAACAGTTCGCGGTAGAGCAGCGATTCCTTGGTGAAGGGGCGCGCGTAGTCGTACTTCTGCCGACGTTCCTCGAACTCTTCGTCGGTGTAGGTCCGCTCGGCGTATTCCTTCAGGTCGTCGACCATCGAATGGCCGACCGCGTCGGAGAACGCCGCTTTCTCGCGCCAGAGGATCGAATCGGGCAGGTAGCCGAGCCCCTCGAACGCGTGCCGGAGCAGGTACTTCCCTTTTCCGTACACGTTCATCTTGATCGCGGGATCGAGCGCCATCACGTACTTGACGAAATCGAGGTCGCCGAAGGGCACCCGCGCCTCAAGCGAGTTAACCGAAATGCATCTGTCGGCGCGCAGAACGTCGTAGGCGTGGAGTTCCGTGATCCGCTTGCCGGCTTCCTTCTGGAACTCTTCGGCGGACGGAGCGAAATCGGTGTACTTGTAACCGAAGAGTTCGTCCGAAATCTCGCCGGTCAGCAGCACCCGGAGATCAGTAGTCTCGTGAATGGCACGGCAGACCAGGTACATTCCCATACTGGCGCGGATCGTCGTGATGTCGAATGTACCGAGCAGCCGCACCACGTCTTCGAGCGATGCGATCACGTCGTCCGGCGTCATGAAGACCTCGGTGTGATCGGCGCCGATATACTCGGCGACCTGCCGCGCGTACTTGAGGTCGATCGCGTCCTCGCTCATTCCGATCGCGAAGGTTTTGATCGGGTGACCGCACTTCTTCTGCGCGATCGCGCAGACCAGCGAACTGTCAAGCCCGCCCGAGAGCAGGAATCCGACCTTCGCGTCGGAGATCAGCCGTTTTTCCACCCCGGCGATCAGTTTCTCCCGGATCTTCGCGCAGGCGGTCTCGACGTCGTCGTGACACACCGCGTCGACCTTCGCGGGATCGGCGTAGCGGACGAAGCGCCCGCCCTTGTAATAGTGCCCCGGCGGGAAAGGCATGATCTTCTTTGCAAGACCGACGAGGTTCTTCGCTTCGCTTGCGAAGAGGATCGTGCCGTTTGCGTCGTAGCCGTAGTAGAGCGGGCGGATCCCGATCGGATCGCGGGCGGCGATCCATTCCCCGCTCCGCCCGTCGTAGATCACGCAGGCGAATTCGGCGTCGAGCCGCCGGAACAGATCGGTCCCGTACTCGAAATACATCGGGAGCAGGATCTCGCAGTCGCTGTCACTCTTGAAAGTATAACCTTTTTCCAGTAGTCTCGCGCGCTCGCGCGTAAAACCGTAGAGTTCCCCGTTACATACGGCGGTGCAGCCGTTCAGGGTGAACGGCTGCATACCTTCGGGCGTCAGCCCCATGATCGAAAGGCGGTGAAAGGCGATAAGTCCGTCGCCCGCCCCGATCACGCGACTGTCGTCCGGTCCGCGTGATTTGGTTTGCTCAAACGCTTTTTCAAACGCAGTCCTGTCCGGGACGGGACCGCATTATCCGAATATCGAACACATTTTTTACTCCACGTCCTGCAGGGCGTCGTATCCTTCCTCGCCGGTACGGACGCGCACCACGTTTTCCACATCCTGCACGAAGATCTTCCCGTCGCCGATATGTCCGGTGTAAAGCACCTTCTTCGCGGTCTCGATCACGTGACGGACCGGCACTTTGCTGACCACGATATCCACCTGAATCTTCGGGAGCAGGGTGGCTTCGACCGGGACGCCGCGGTAGTATTCGGGCTGTCCCTTCTGCGCCCCGCATCCCAGAACGTGCGAGACCGTCATACCGGTAATCCCGATGTCCATCATCGCGGCTTTGAGCGCTTCAAATCGGGGCTCCTTGCAGATGATCTCGATCTTGGTAAACTTGGGCTGCGTCTCGTCAAACGACGGCACGCGCTTGACCGGGATCGCCTCGGAGACCGGCGTTTCGCCAGAAACGGCGACGGCGCCCGCAAATCCGTAATCCAGGCTCTCCACGGCGGGGACGAAATCGGCGTACGCGCTCGGAAGACCGTGTTCGGTACTGTCGAGCCCCTTGATCTCCTCTTCCTGCGAAACGCGCAGTCCGACCGTCCGCTTGATGATGAAGAAGGTCAGCGTCATCAAAGCGGCGGTCCAGGCAAGGATCGCGACCATCCCGAGCGCCTGCACGCCGAGCAGACGGAAACTCCCGGTGTAGAACAGTCCTTTAAGACCTGCCGGAGCGTCGGGGTTGGCAAAGAGACCGACCGCGAGCGTTCCCCAGATCCCGTTCGCGAAGTGGACGCCGACGGCGCCGACCGGATCGTCGATATGGAGTTTCAGGTCAAGCACTTCGACTACGACGACCACGAGGATACCCGAGACGATCCCGACGACCGTCGCACCGACGGCGTCGAGCGCGTCGCAGCCCGCCGTAATCCCGACCAGCCCCGCGAGCGAGGCGTTGAGGCACATCGAAACGTCGGGTTTGCCGTTCTTGATCCAGGTAAAGATCATGGTCGTGCAGGTCGCGACGGCGGGGGCGATCGTGGTGGTCACGAAGATGGACGCCAGCGAGTCGCCGTCCCAGGCGGCAGCGCCGTTGAAGCCGTACCAGCCGAACCAGAGAATGAAGCAGCCGAGCGCGCCGAGGGTGACGGCGTGCCCCTGGATCGCGTTGACCTTGGTCACCTTCCCGGCGGCGTCCTTCACGTACTTGCCGAGACGGGGACCGACCATGATCGCCCCGATCAGGGCTGCGGTGCCGCCCACCGAGTGGATCGCCGCGGAACCGGCGAAATCGTGGAAACCGAGTTTCACGAGCCACCCGGCTTGGTTCCAAACCCACCCCGCTTCGACCGGATAGACGAAGAGCGAGATGACGCCGGAATAGATGCAGTAGGAGAGGAACTTGGTGCGTTCCGCCATGGAGCCCGACACGATGGTCGCGGCCGTCGCGCAGAACACGAGGTTGAAGACGAAGGACGGCGCGTTGCCGTCGGCAAGGAAGCCGCCGAAATCGGTCAGGATCTTGAGGTTCGGAACGCCGATCACCCCGAGTACGTAATCCTCCGCCATCATCAGACTGAAACCGAGAAGGACGAAGACCACCGTCCCGATACAGAAGTCCATCAGGTTCTTCATGATGATATTCCCGGCGTTCTTTGCACGGGTGAAGCCGGTCTCCACCATCGCGAACCCTGCCTGCATGAAGAAGACGAGCGCGGCGCCGATCAGAAACCATACGCCGAAGACCTCGCTTGTTGCGGTTTCTTTTATCAACGAGAGGATCTCTTGGGGTGTCATAGAAGTATCTCCTTATTCAATCATCGGTTTTACCTCACGCTGAACAAAATGTCGGCGTAGGTCGGATAGGGCCAGTATTTCTTTTCGGTCAGGGTTTCCGCCTCGTCGCACGCGAGCCGGAGCGCGCACATCTTGAGCAGCACGTCGTCGCGGATCTGCTCGGATTCGGAGACGACGTTCTCCGCGTCGTGCAGGGCGATGACCGAACTCTGCAGGTCGGCAACCGCCGAAACGATCCGGTCGGTCAGAGACGAGAGTTTCCCGATCAGGTCGGTCTCGTAGGCGCAGGCGACCGTGGGAACGGCGGCTTTCTTGGCGGCGAGGTTGCGCGCCAGATCCGCGGTGAAGCGTTCGATCGCCGGGGCGATCGCGGTCTTCGCCATATCGATCATGGTATTCGCCTCGATCACGACCGATTTGCAGTAGTTTTCAAGCATGATCTCACAGCGGGATTTCATTTCCTCGACCGTAAAGACCTTATGCCCGGTCAGCATATCGACGTTCTTCTTGTCGAGCAGGTGCGGCATACAGTCGGCGGTAGTGCGGTAATTGAGCAGTCCGCGGACCGTCGTAGCCTCTTTGATCCAGGCGTCGTCGTAGCCGTTGCCGTTGAAGATGATGCGCTTGTGCTGCTTGATGGTCTCCTTGATCAGATCGTGGAGCGCCGCCTCGAAGTTCTTTTCGCCCTCGAGTTTGTCTGCGTAGATCTTCAGACTCTCGGCGACGGCGGAGTTCAGCATGATGTTCGCGCAGGCGATGCTGTTCGACGAGCCGAGCATCCGGAACTCGAACTTGTTGCCGGTGAAGGCGAAGGGCGAGGTGCGGTTGCGGTCGG
>CAMZBE010000105.1 GCA_947304475.1 uncultured Clostridia bacterium | reverse complement strand
CTTTACGGGACAGATCGTTTTCCGCGGGGATATGTCCGCCGCGCTTCTCGTGATCCGCGTATAAAACGACGCGATTTCGGTCGCCCGGATCACGGATTCGGGCGGCGATCCGCGCGACACGATTTACGCGCAGGACAAAAAATTGATATTTTCAGACAAATTGTTAATAGCAACTCTTCGTGAAAAATGCTATAATAGAAATACCAATCATAACGGGATTTAATCCGAAGAAGGAGACCGACGATGAAACGGACACTTGCGGCATTGCTTGCGGCGTTGCTTCTGTTTACGCTCGTTTCCTGCGCGGTGAAAGAGCAGGAAGAACAGCAGAGCGGGGAACAAAGTCAAACGCAGACCGAAGAGAGCAAAAAACCGGAAACCACTACGGGACAAAATGACGACGAAAGCAAAAAAAGCGCCTTTTTTTTACGGTGAGGAAAACGTGATCGACATTTATCTTGTTGCAGGACAGTCCAACGCCGTCGGGTACACGAACATCGTGGACAAAAACGCGGCGTACGAATTTGCACTCGAACTCAAAAAAGGTTTTTCCAACGTTCTTTTCGCGGGCAGACTGCGTTGGGATTCGGGGGATTATTACACCGCACAGGATTACGCGTGGCGCACGACGAAATTAGGGCTCGGTGCCGGCGGCGGTGAGAAGATGGGACCGGAAGCCGGTATGGCAAAAGCACTCTCCGAATTTTATAATGAAACGAGCGGAAAAACAGCCGGCATCATCAAATACGGTCACGGCGGGACGAGTCTTCTTACAAAGGTGACCGATACCACGGGCCCCAGCAACAAGTACGGCACGTGGGTACCGCCCACCTACGCCCAGGAGAAACTTGGTTTACGATACGGGGATTACAAGGCGAGTATGACCGGGGCGCTCTATCGCGAGTTTTTAGAGGTGATTAAAGACTGCTTGTTCTCGCTGCGTTCCATCGGATATACCAACGTCAATATCAAGGGACTTTACTGGATGCAGGGGGAAAACGACCGCAGCGAGCCGGATGAATACGCGGTGGCGTTCCGGTATTTCGCGTCCGACATTCGCCGCGACGTTGCCAGGATCGTGCGGGCAATGACGGCGGGAGACGATCGGGGCGCCGCCGAAATGCCGATCGTCGTCGGCACGATCTCGCAAACGCAGAACTTGGAATATCCGAGAGCGGAGAGCGTCAACCTGGAATTTATTGCGATGCAGAAAAGACTTCCCGACTCCGTGTCGAATTGCTACGTGGTGGACAATTCTCAATACGCGATCTCAAGATACGACGAGAATACCGGCAAGGTGAATACGGACGGACTCGGATCGGATCAATGGCATTGGAACCAGGCGGATCAACTTGAGATTGGTTTTAACGTGGGCAGGGAGTTCCTTTCCGCAGGCGGGGAATGACCGCGGCGTTTCGGATCATTTTTAAACGAAAGGATGAGACGGTTATGAAAAAGTTCGTTTCTCTTGCTCTCGCGATCCTTCTTACGGGTACGCTGCTCGTCTCCTGCAGCAAGACCGTTGAGCCGTCGCCGACGGAAGGCACCACCCGCGCGACCGGGAGTTCCGCTTCTGACGGTCAAACGACCGCGTCGGATAGCCCGGCCGAAGAGGAAACTCTGCTTTCCAGGTATCCCGTCGCGGACGCTCCCTTCGATCCCGCGACCGGTATGACCGGGAATATGCTCGCCCGTTCGGTGCGTTTCGAGGGAGACACGTCCCGTCTCAAAGCCAAACTCGAACAGGTCTTTGACGGAAACTATCAGGGGCAGACCAACGTCTTTTTCTTCGGCGACTCGATCTCCGACGGCAGCGGTGCAAGCGGCTCGCTTTCTTTCCGGAAACTCGTCGCAAAATGGTTCACGGACAACGCGAAAAGCAATACCGTCTGCCAGAACGCCAGCATCGGCGCAACCGACTCCTATCTCGGGGTGCACCGGGTGGACAAGGACGTTCTCTCCAAAGAACCGGATATCATCTTTATCGAATTCATCAACGACAGCGACGACGACTTCTATAAGGCGTGCATGGAGAGCCTGATCCGGAAGTGCCTTGCCGCTCCGACCAATCCCGCAGTCGTCCTCGTTGAGATGACGCTCGAGGGCGGCGGCAACTGCCAGAGCGCACACCTCGCCGCAGCCGAGGCGTACGGCGTACCCGTCCTCTCCTATCACGACGCGGTCACGCCGGAGATCGAGGCGGGTAACTTCGCTTTCCGCGCGATCTCGGGCGACGGCACGCATCCCAACGGCGTCGGTCACGCCTGGGTTGCGGAGATCGTCACACACTTTCTCGAGCAGGTGAAAGCCGCCCCCGCTGCGGGAACAGTCACTGCGTTCGATCCGGCGACGCCCTCGATCACGGGCGACAAATACGCGAACGCCGGGATCTACGATAAGGACTCCGCGACCTTGACCGCGACGCCCGACGCGAACTTCACGCTG
The DNA here is from genome assembly GCA_947304475.1 of uncultured Clostridia bacterium. Lineage (GTDB taxonomy): Bacteria > Bacillota > Clostridia > Oscillospirales > CAG-272 > UBA1740. The sequence continues at coordinate 2,895 of CAMZBE010000105.1, read as the reverse complement.
GATACCAAGCCGAGCAAATTCAAGAAGGGCTGGGCAACCGATAACGGAGGCACGATCACCTTTGAAGCGGAGTTTGCGAATTTCGGCCTGCTGTTCTACAAAACGACCGACGGCAAAACCGGCATCGTCAAGGTCGAAATCGACGGCGTGCAGACGGGATTCGTGAACGGCAACTTCCCGGACGGATGGGGGGACTATCCGGCGGCGGTGGAGTTGTATACCTCAAACGAGGTCAAGACGCACACGGTCACGATCACCGTCACGAGCGCAAACAAAAAGCATTTTGAGATCCTGAGTTTGCTGATGTCCTGACGGAGACGGCAGGGAAAAGAGGGAAGTTTCGGGGCGGGATCCTTGGTATTTGCGACGCACTGCGCCGTAAATACAAGGGGTTCGGTTTCAAACGAAGATACGCCGAAAGAGAGCGCACCCGCGTCGGGGTGCGCTCTTTTTTGTGGAATAAAAGGCAGATTAGACGAAACGATTACACCTGAACAGGGGACTTTTTTGCACTTCCGATCCCGCCTTCGACTTTTTCCGTGATTTCGGTGACGTCCCCGGTTTTGTCGGGACTCTTCGAGCGGTCAGAGACGATCGCGACTTTTTTCAAAGAGGAAGACTTGCCGGATAAAGGTTCTCACGAGCCGTTTGCGCGTTTTGGGATCGCATTCTTTCGTGAACGCCCTTCCGGTCAGGAACGTTTCGAACTGTTCCACCGGCATATCCGTTATATGCGTGCGGACTTTTTCTTCGTTGATCTCAAATGCGGGCCCGGCGGTCCCGGAATCGGGTTCCTGCATTCGAACGGGACTTGACAAACAAAGAAAAGAGATATATAATAAACAGGAATTGGGAATTTGCGCGCCCGCATAGATTAAATTTAAAAAGAATATCTATTATAAACGGTCCGCTGCGAAGTGGAAACACAAATCGAAAGAGATTGTTTGAGTCAACCGGTTGCAGAGGCGTAACGCGGTTGGCTGTTATTTTTGAGGTGCAGTCCGAAGAAAAGGGGGGGAATCGATGAAGAAGATCGACCGATCGACCTTGACGGTGGTTCGTTTTGCGATCCCTCTCGCTTTATCCTTTCTGATCGTATTAGGCGTCGTCTTCAACGCCGTGTTTCGCCCCTCCCTCGGGTGGTTCGCCGGCGGAACCAACGTTCGGACGACCGGGATGCAGGTGGTCGCTTTTTCCAACAATTGCGAGGTGCTGATCGAACGGGGAAGCGAATACGACCTGACCAAGGGGACGCCCCCGATCGAGCGTTATCCCGGCGCCGCCGCCGTGAAGGGGTACCTTGAGGACGACGGCTACGACGTCGACACCGCGACGACCACCACCGGTGAAACGAAGTTGGCGTTCGAGATGGTGAACGAACTGGTCCACTCGGAGTACGACGAGTACGCGGGCGCCGTGATCGAAACGCGGTTTCTGGTGCCCGGTGCGTACGGTACGGTGACTTTCTATCTGCGTCCGCTTGCCGACGTTACCCGGTTGCAGAAGACCATTTCGCTCTCGATCGACGGTCTGAACTTCAACGAATCCACGGGCAACTACGAGGAGGTCGCCTCGCAAAGTACGCTCGACCTGCTCAAAGGGCACATCCTCTTCTTCACCGAGCGGACCGGAGCCACCCGCGAGCAGTACCGCTACGACGGTCTGGTGGACGGAAGTTTCGTTTTCGATTCCGCCGAACACGAACTTTGCGACGAGCCCGGAAAGACCGATTGTTACAAGGTCGTGCTTTACTGGGAGTGGCCCGAAACTTACCTGGATATTTCCCGCAACACGTCCGACGCGGAGAACACGAGAAAATACCCAGCGGAACTGGACGACTACATCTTGGATCATCCCGAATTCTTCTTCGCCATCAACCAGGCGAGCGAAGACGAGACCGAACGAAGCGAAGGATACGACGACGGAGATCAAAAGATCGGGAACCGCGTCCATTACGTCGTCACGTTCCTGACGATCAGTTGATCAAACGATTCCGAAACGACCGGAAGAAAGGAGGCAAGCCGTGAGCGAAGAACGTTCTGAAAACCAAGGCGGACCGGTCAAAAAGAAGATCGTCCCGTTCGCCGTGACGCTCGGCGTTCTGTTTCTGGCGTTAGTTTTGCCCGTCCTTTCGTGGTTCGCCACGAGGAAGCAACTGCTTGCCTACGCCCCCGTCACCTCGCCCGAGGCGCTCTACATCGGGGCGGGACACCGGGACATCGAGAACGGAACATTTGAGGATATCCGCTATCTGTATTTCAACGGGATTAACGCGGGCGAGGAATATTCCGACTACGTGTTCTGCGTGTACGGAACGGCGATTTCGGGGTTCAATATTCAGTTGGCGTTCACCACCAACAACCAATTCGAGTACGAGATCTACCGGGCGGTCGAGAGTACCGAGCCGTCTTCAGGCGCGGTGCGCTACGTGACACACGACGATTCGCCCGCGGTCTATTACTATTCGATCGATCCGCTGCAGAACAGCGGCGATCCGCTGGACGGCGATTTCTTGAACGCAACCGAGGTCGACGGACTGACGCTGGCGGACTCCTCCCGCCACGCCGCCGCCTACGGCGATTACACGCACGTCAACCGCTTTGCCGAGGCGCTTTACTGGCAGACGGAGAATCCGATTGCCGGAAATTCGACGAGTGATTTCGTCGTCTATTTCATCCTGCGCGTCAAAACCAACGGGAAAGCATCGAACGACCGCGAAACCGACGTTCTCTGCATCTCGGCAAAATCCGTCACCATCGTCGACTGACGTTCAAAAACACGAAACGAAAAGAAAGGAGAGCGAACGTGGAACGCAAAAAGACGATTCCCGACCGCCGCAAAAAACGGAACGACGCGTCCCGGCGCAACGGGACGAAGCAGACCGTCAGACGCGTC
>CAMZBE010000104.1 GCA_947304475.1 uncultured Clostridia bacterium | reverse complement strand
CAAGCGGATCCTGGTCGCCAAAACAAGGTACTGCTCGGGCGCGACGAGGACCTCTACGAAACGGCGTGCGACGTTTTCGACGTCAACTGGATCGCGGGTGAAACGCCGTCCGGACCGATCAGGTGCGCCGTCAAGATCCGCTACCGCCAGACCGAGCAGGAAGCGACCGTCACCCCGCTCGAAGGGGGGCGTGCGCACGTCGAGTTCGACCGTCCGCAGCGCGCGATCACGCCGGGACAGTCCGCCGTCTTCTACGACGGTGACGAAGTTCTCGGCGGCGGCGAGATCGAATAAATCACCGAATGATGTTTGACTTATGATCGCTTATAATAAGAGATAATCTTTTTGCAAGGGAGCAAAAAATGGGATTTGATCCGAAAACCGACAAATACCCCTACCCGGAAGATACCGACCGGCACTACATCATCTTGAAAAAGAACGACGGAGCGGTCTTCGACGAGAACTACCCCTACGTCGACCGCAGTTTCGGTTTCCGCTTCAAGCGGTTCTGGGTGCGCGTGTGCCTTTATATCTTGGTCTTCCCCGTGGCGAAGATCCGTCTGGGATTGCGCGTCAGGGGACGGGGGAACCTGCGCCGCCACAAGGAACTGCTGAAGGGCGGGGCACTCTCGTGTTCCAACCACGTCCATTTCTGGGACTATATCGCCGTGATGAGCGCGCTCCGTCCCCGCCGTACCGACGTTTTGGTCTGGGCGGAGAACGTGCGGGGCGAGAACAAGAACCTGATCCGCCTGGTCGGCGGGATCCCGATCCCCGACAGCGGCGTGCGCGCCACCATCGCCTGCATGAAGGCGACAAAGGAATACCTCGGCAACGGCGGGTGGCTTCACGTTTACGCCGAGGGGAGTATGTGGGAATACTACCGCCCCGTCCGCCCCTTCAAGAGCGGGATCGGATACCTCTCCTGCCGGACCGGAAAACCCGTCGTACCGATGGCGTTTTCCTACCGCAAGCCGGGCTGGATCCGGCGCAAAATCTTTCGTCAGATCGCCCTGTTCGACCTTGTGATCGGCGAACCGATTTTGCCGAACGAAGCCCTCGATCTCAAGGAACGCGAGACCGACCTCGTCTCACGGTGCCACGAAGAGGTCTGCCGCCTCGCCGGGATCACCCCCGAAGAGGACCTTTATCCCCCGATCTACGACAACTCGAAGCGGGTGGACTACTACACCGATACATACGGCAAGAACTACGGCGGGAAAGCGAAAGGAAATAATCGGAATGGATAACGTGAAAACGCCCGTCGCGCCGCTCGAGCGCGACAAAGTGATCGTCCGGACCAGCGTGATCGGGGTTTTGACCAACGTGGCGCTCGCCGGGTTCAAAGCGGCGGTCGGACTGCTTGCCAACTCGATCGCGGTCCTGCTCGACGCGGTCAACAACTTCTCCGACGCGCTCTCGTCGGTCATCACGATCATCGGGGCAAAACTCGCGGGCAAGGCGCCGACAAAGAAGCACCCGCTCGGCTACGGACGGATCGAGTACCTTTCCGCCCTGATCGTTTCGGCGATCGTCCTCTACGCCGGCGTTACCTCGCTCGTCGAGTCGATCAAGAAGATCATCTCGCCCGAAGAGGCGGACTACTCCACCCTCTCGCTGATCATCATCTCGGTCGCGGTAGTCGTGAAACTGATCCTCGGTCTCTACGTCCGGCGGCGCGGGAAGGCGGTCGGTTCGGGCGCGCTCGTCGCCTCGGGTTCCGACGCGCTCTTCGACGCGATCCTCTCCACGTCTGTTCTCGCCTGCGCGCTGGTGGCGCGCTTCACGGGGCGGTCGTTCGAGGCGTACGTCGGGGTTTTGATCTCGTGCTTCATCATTCGCGCGGGCGTTGGTATGATGGCGGAAACCGTCGCCGACGTCCTCGGTCAGCGCACCGACGCCGACACGGCGAAAAAAGTCAAGTCGATCCTCTCTTCCCTGCCGGGCGTGCGCGGCGCTTACGACCTCGTTCTGAACAACTACGGTCCGAACAAGGATTACGGCTCGGTGCATCTGGAGGTTCCCGACACCATGACGGCGGAGGAGATCGACCGCCTGACGCGGCAAGCCGAAGCCGCCGTCTTTTCCGAGACCGGGATCATTCTGACCGGGATCGGGATCTACTCGTACAACACCGGAAACGACGAGGCGGCGGCGCTCCGCGACAAGGTGAAGGAGATCGTGCTCTCTCACCCCTTCGTTTTGCAGATGCACGGCTTCTACGCCGACGAGGAGAGCAAGACCATGCGCTTCGACGCCGTGATCGGGTTTGATACCGACCGGGCGGAGGCGCTCTCGACCTTGACGAAAGCGGTCTCGGACGCCTTTCCCGACTATACCGTGCTGATCACACCGGATGTCGACGTTTCGGACTGAAATCAAAGAATAATAACGACCGCCCCCGGGCGGAAAAAGGAGAACCGAATGGACCTGATCCCCAGTTTTCAAGTTGACCACACCCGGATCGTGCCGGGCATCTACGAATCGCGCGTCGACACGGTCGCGGGCGGCTTCGTCACGACCTTTGACGTGCGGATGAAGCGCCCCAACGCAGAGCCGGCAATCCACCCCAACGCCATGCACACGATCGAACATATCGTCGCGACCTACCTGCGCAACGATCCCGAATGGAAAGAGAAGATCGTCTACTGGGGACCGATGGGGTGTCTCACCGGGTTCTATCTGATCGTCAAGGGACGCCCTGCGCCAAGCGAGTTGCTCCCGCTGCTGCTCGCGGCGTTCGACCACTGCGCCGCCTACGGGGGCGAGGTCCCCGGCGCGACGCCGGAGGGGTGCGGAAACTACCTGCTCCACGATCTCAATATGGCGAAATACGAGTCCAAACGCTTCGCCGATCTGCTTCGCGTCTCCCCCTGCTTCGAGTACCCCAAAGCCGAGCGCGTGACGGTCGACGGCAGGACCTTCTTCGACTCGTAATGACACAAAGCGAAAGGAACCGATCCCTTGAAAAAATATCTGCTTGTCTTCCTGATCTCGATGATCCCGATCGTCGAGTTGCGCGGCGCGATCCCGATCGCGGCGGCGAAAGGGCTGCCCTTCGGATGGACGTACGCCCTGACGGTCCTCGGGAATATGCTCCCCGTGCCCTTCATCCTGCTCCTGATCCCCGTCCTGTTCGCCTTTATGCGGCGGCACCATATCCTCGTGGGACTGGTGGACTGGCTCGAACGCAAGGCGCAGAAGGGCGCCGAAAAGATGGAAAAACGCGCGGGCAAAGCCGCCCCGACCGACGCTTCGACCGAAGTTGCGCCGACCGAAGGCGCGACCGCACCCGAAACCGTAACCGAAGAGCCGACCGAAGAGACCGCCGCCCCCAAAAAAGGCAACAAAGCAGCCGGGACGCTCGCGTTTTTCGGACTGTATCTCTTCGTCGCGATCCCGCTGCCCGGGACGGGGGCGTGGACCGGCTCGCTCGTCGCCGCGATCTTCGGAATGAAGAAGTGGCGGGCGCTGCTCGCGGTGTTCCTCGGCGTTCTGACGGCGGGGGTGATTATGACGCTGGCGTCCTACGGCGTCGTCTCTGCGTTCAAGATCTTCACAAAATAAGCCGCCTCCCGACTTTTTTCGTTTTTCCTCTTGACAGACGCCTCCGGGTGTGCTATACTACCGCACGAACCGAAACAGAATACAGATCAGGGGTGCCGGCGGGAAACTTCCCGTGGCTGAGACGGAGAGATCCGAACCCTTCACCTGATACGGATAATGCCGTCGTAGGGAGATCGTTTGAACGACTACCGCACGGGTGTATCCTGTGCGGTATCTTATTTGTCCGAAAGGAAAACAGAAATGCAAACCAACTCGCAAACCACCGTCCGCCGCCTTGTCGAATCGGCGATCATGGTCGCCCTCGCCTCGGTGCTCAGCCTCCTGAAACTTGCCGAACTTCCCTACGGCGGTTCGGTCACCTGCGCCTCGATGCTCCCGATCCTGATCGTCGCGTACCGCAACGGTCCGCTGTGGGGCCTCGGCTCGGGGCTTGTCTTCTCCACCGTGCAACTGCTCACCGGTCTTTCGGTGTTCAGTTGGGTGACCGGGTGGCAGTCGGTTCTCGCCGTAGCCCTGCTTGACTACGTTCTCGCCTTCGTCGTCTCCGGTTTGGGCGGCATCTTCCGTAAACAGGGCAGATCACAGGCGTCCGCTCTCATTTACGGGGCGCTTTTCGTCTCGGTGCTCCGCTTCGTCTGCCACTATATCTCGGGCGTGACCGTGTGGCGGAACATCTCGATCCCGCTGTCGGCGGCGTACCTTTTCTCCCTGGTCTACAACGCGACCTACATGATCCCCGAGACCATTATCCTGGTCACGGCGACGTTCTACCTCGGCTCGATCCTCGACTTCTCTTACGAGATCCCGCGCCGCTTCCCCGCCGAGCAGAAGCAGACCGCTCTGCGCTCGGTGCTCGCGTTCTTTGCCGGATTGCTCCCGCTCGCGGCGCTGATCTTCGACGTTGCGAAGATCGCCCCGAACCTGCAGGACGGGGAGACCGGAAAATTCACCTTCGCAAACGTGTCGCAGATCCCGTGGATCGCGGTCGCTGTCGTTTCGGGCGTCGCCGTCCTGCTCTCGCTCGTCTACTTCCTTATCGTCGACCGTTACCTGAAGGTCAAGGACGAGCCGGCATACGCCGCGGAAAACACCGACGGAGCGGCGCGGTAAGTTTTCCTTGACAGAACGGCTTTCATCTGTTATACTATTCTGCGTTACCGGGTGGCGCGATCGCGCGGTATGGCGCCGAAAGGTATTACCGTGAGGAAAGTCCGGGCTTCACAGGGCAGGATAACGGATAACGTCCGCCGGGGGCAACCCCAGGGAAAGTGCAACAGAGATATACCGCCGCCCAAGGGCGGTAAGGGTGGAAAGGCGAGGTAAGAGCTCACCGGAACCTACGGTAACGCAGGTTCCCTGTAAACCCTATCCGAAGCAACGCCTTCGGGAGAGCGGAGCGATCCGCTACGGTTCCCGCCGGAATCCCGATGGCGGCAGAGGGCGCACGCCCTCAAGCCGTTTGGTAACAAACGGCGCAGATAGATGACCGCGGCGTGCCTTGCACGCACAGAACCCGGCTTACAAACCCGATAACGACGACGCGCGGATGCGGCACAGACCGGAAAACGAATGAGATCTTTTGATCCTTGACGCTTTCTGCTCTGTGCCGTTTTTCCGCATCGTGAAACGCTGAATAAGGTTGAAACCCGTATCGAGAGCACGCCCCGATACGGGTTTCCTTTTTTCATTCATTCGTTTTCCTCTCGTCGCTTGCGACCTCTCGGAGTACGTTTGTACACCTTCGGTTCGCAAGCGACGACTCTGCACTCGCCTGCGCGCGCCTGACGGCAAGTGCGTGCGCACCGAAAACATAACGACGCAGCTCGGAACACCAAAACACCCG
>CAMZBE010000103.1 GCA_947304475.1 uncultured Clostridia bacterium | reverse complement strand
GGTATGATAAGTCGTAAATTTTAGCGCGCTAAATCGTTAAAACACTAAAACGCTAAAACGTTAAATTGCTAAACCGCTGAACCGTTCAGCCGAGATCCCCGGTCCGCAGAACCGAAAACCGCCCGAGTGAGGAAACGAGGAGGAACACTATGAGCCATTGGCATAATCAAAGTACCGACCTGCTCTGCGACGCGCTGCTGACGCTCAAAACCCGCGAGGAAGCGTATGCGTTCCTCGACGACGTCGCGACGGTCAAGGAGATCTTGGATCTTGCCCAGCGCCTGTCCGTTGCCCGGATGCTGGACGAGGGCGCCGGATACCTTACGATCCGCGACGCGACCGGCGCGAGCACCGCGACCATCAGCCGCGTGAATAAATGTTACGAATACGGGAGCGGCGGATACCGCACCGTGCTGGAGCGCCTGAAAAAGGGCGTAAAGACCTACAAAGGAGAAGAAGAATGCGAAAAGAAATGAACGACGCGGTCTTAACCCGCGAGGAACGGGTGGTGTTCGCCCTGCGCGACCTGTACCGCCGCTACGGATATCTGCCTTACCGGATGTCCAAGTTCGAGGAATACGAACTCTACGTCCGCAACAAGGAGTTCATGGTCGGCGACCGCGTCATCGCCTTCAACGACACGAACGGCAAGATGCTCGCCCTGAAACCCGACGTCACGCTCTCGATCATCAAGGGCGGGGAAGACAGACCGGGCGAGAAACAGAAGGTTTATTACGACGAGAACGTCTACCGCGTCTCGAAGAGCACCCACCGCTTCAAGGAGATCCGCCAGGCGGGGCTGGAGTGCATCGGCGACGTCGACCTCTACGACGTGTTCGAGACGGTCACGCTCGCGGCGAAAAGTCTCTCGGCGATCGGTGACGATTACCGCCTGACGATCTCGCATCTCGGACTGCTCACCGACGCGCTCTCCCGCGTTTCGTCGGATCCCGCGTTTTTGAACGAGGCGAGCGGCTGTATCGCGGGCAAGAACGCTCACGATCTCAAAACCGCCTGCGACAAATTCGGCGTTTCTTCGTCCGATTACGACGCGCTCTGCCGTCTGCTCGCGGCGAACTTCGCGCCCAAAGACGCCCCCGCGTTCCTTTCGTCGCTCCCGAAGACCGGGGCGGCGCAGGAGATCGGGCGGCTTGCCGCTCTGCTCGCGGCGTCGCCCTACGCCGATAAGATCTGCTTCGATTTCAGTCTGACAGGCGACGTCAACTACTACAACGGTTTCATCTTCAAGGGTTTTCTCCGCGGCATCGCGTCCGACGTCCTCTCGGGCGGTCAGTACGACGGGATGATGGAGAAACTCGGGCGGAAGGCGCGCGCCGTCGGCTTCGCGCTCTACCTCGATCTGCTCGAGGCGCTCGACGAACCCGACGCCGGCTACGACGTCGACGTTCTGCTCTTATATAATGAAGCGAACGATCCGGCGGACGTCGCGGAAAAGGCGGACGGGATCCGCGCGGCGGGGCGTTCTTGCACCGCGCTTCACGCGATCCCCGAAAAACTCCGTTACCGCGAACTGAAAGACCTTCGGAAGGAGGGAAAAACATGCTGAATATCGCTCTGCCGAAAGGACGGCTCGGCGAGACCGTCTACGACCTCTTCGAGCGGGCGGGCTTCGATTGCCCCTCGATCCGCGAAAAGAGCCGGAAACTGATCTTCGAGAACGAGAAGACCGGCGTCCGCTTCTTCTGGGTGAAGCCGTCTGACGTTCCGATCTACGTTGAACGCGGGGCGGCGGATCTCGGCGTCGCGGGCAAGGATATCATTCTCGAATACGCTCCCGACGTCTACGAACTGCTTGACTTGGGGCTCGGGAAATGCCGCATGGCGGTCGCCGCGAAAAAGGATTTTCACGACGAAAACACCAAAACCCTTCGCGTCGCGACCAAATTTCCGAACATCGCCTCGACCTATTACGAGGGGATCGGGCGCGATATCGACATCATCAAACTGAACGGCTCGATCGAACTGGCGCCGATCCTCGGTCTTTCCGACGTGATCGTCGACATCGTCGAGACCGGCACGACCTTGCGCGAGAACGATCTCGAAGTCAAGGCGAACATCCTTCCGATCAGCGCGCGGCTGATCGCCAACAAATCGAGTTTCCGCTTTGCCGCCGACGAGATCGGCGCGATCACGGAGAAAATGAAAGAACTGGTGAAGACCGATGATTAAGATTATGAGAATGGGCGAGGTTTCAAGAGAGGAGATCTTCGCCCGCGACAACCCCACGGCGAACGTCTCGGACGCCGTCGCGAAGATCATCTCCGAAGTGCGGGCGAGCGGCGACAAGGCGCTTCTCGACTGCACCGAACGCTTCGACGGCGTGAAACTGTCCTCGGTTGCGGTGACGCGCGGGGAGATCGACGAGGCGTACAATACGGTCGAACCCGCGTTTCTCGACGTTCTGCGCGAGGCGGCGGAGAATATCCGCGCCTTCCACAGAAAGCAGGCGCGCAAAAAGTTCCAGATCGGCACACCCAAGAGGGGAAAGGTTACGGGACAGAGGATCACGCCGATCGAGCGCGTCGGCCTTTACGTTCCGGGCGGCACCGCGGCGTACCCCTCGACGGTTCTGATGGACGCGATCCCCGCGAAGATCGCGGGCTGTTCGACGATCGTGATGGTAACGCCCCCGGGCAAGGACGGGAAGGTCAACCCGGCGATCCTCGCCTCCGCCGACGTGGCGGGCGTCAACCGGATCTATAAGGTCGGAGGAGCGCAAGCGATCGCCGCGCTCGCCTACGGCACCGAGAGCGTCCAAAAGGTCGACAAGATCGTCGGTCCCGGCAACGCCTTCGTCGCCGAGGCAAAGAAACAGGTCTTCGGCGTCGTATCGATCGATATGATCGCCGGACCGTCCGAGATCCTCGTGGTCGCCGACGCAAAATCGAACCCCGCATTCGTCGCCGCGGACCTGCTTTCGCAAGCCGAGCACGACAGAAACGCTTCGGCGGTACTCGTCACCGACAGTTTTGTACTGGCGGAAAAAGTACGGGATGAGATCGAACGCCAGATCGAGCGTCTTCAGCGCAAAGAGATCGCCCGCGCGTCGATCGATAAGAACGGAAAGATCATCGTCGTCGCCGATATCGGACAGGCGATTGAGGTCTCAAACGAGATCGCACCCGAGCATCTCGAACTTTCCGTCGATAAACCGTTCAAGTATCTTCGTGACGTGAAGAACGCCGGCTCGGTCTTCCTCGGCAAATATTGTCCCGAGGCGCTCGGCGACTACTTTGCCGGACCGAACCACACGCTCCCAACCGGGGGAACGGCGCGCTTCTCGTCCCCGCTTTCGGTCGACGATTTCGTGAAGAAAACGCAGTACATTTACTATTCGAGAAAAGCGCTTTCAAATGTTTCGGATATGATCGCGCTCTTCGCCGGGAAGGAGGGGCTCGACGCGCACGCTCGCAGTGTGACCGTCCGCCAAAAGAAGAAATGAGCCGCTTCTTTTCCGACCGGTACGCGTCGCTCGTCCCCTACGTTCCGGGGGAGCAGCCGCTCGACCGACGGTACCTGAAACTCAACACCAACGAGTCGCCCTTTCCCCCGTCGCCCGGGGTGCTTGCCGCGGTTGCGGAAGAGGGCGGGCGACTGAACCTCTATTCCGATCCCGACGCCCGCGCCCTGCGCGCGAAGATGGCGGAACGCTACGGCGTCACGCCCGACCGCGTGATTATATCGAACGGCTCGGACGAGGTGCTGAACTTCGCGTTCATGGCGTTCGCGTCGGATACGTGCCCCCTGGTTTTCCCCGATATCACCTACGGGTTTTACCCGGTTTTCGCCGAACTCAACCGTCTGCCCTATACCGAGATCCCGGTGAAGGACGATCTCTCGATTGATCCCGCCGACTATATCGGCGGCGGCAAGAAGACCGTCGTGATCGCCAACCCGAACGCCCCGACGGGACTGTTCCTTCCGCTTTCGGAGATCGAAAAGATCGTTCAAGGGAACCCCGACGGCGTGGTGATCGTCGACGAGGCGTACGTCGACTTCGGCGGGGAGAGCGCCGTTCCGCTGACCGAAAAATACGACAATCTGCTCGTGGTCGGCACCTTCTCCAAATCGCGTTCGATGGCGGGCGCGCGTCTCGGGTTCGGGATCGGACGTCCCGATCTGATCCGCGACCTGAACACCATCCGCAATTCGACCAACCCCTACAACGTCAACCGGATGACGCTCGCCGCCGGTGTCGCGGCTCTCGAGGACGACGCCTACTACCGCGACAACTGCAAGAAGATCGAAGCGGCGCGGGCGTGGACGACCGATCGCCTGACCGCTCTCGGCTTTACCGTGATCCCCTCGACGGCGAACTTCCTCTTCGCCCGTCACGGAGCGATCGGGGGCGAGGCGCTCTACCTTGCCCTGAAGGAACGGGGGATCCTGATCCGCCATTTCGGCAAGGCGCGGATCACCGACTACAACCGCATCACGATCGGTACACGGGAACAAATGGAGACGCTCGTCGCCGCCATTGAAACCATATTGAAAGAACAGGGAGGACAAACATGAGATACGCGGAGATCAAACGTCTGACGTCGGAGACCGACGTCGCGCTCACCCTTTTGCTCGACGGAACGGGGAAGAGCGAGATCAAAACCGGCTGCGGCTTTCTCGATCATATGCTGACGCTCTTCTCGCGGCACGGCAGATTCGATCTGACCGTCGCCTGCACGGGGGACGCAGAGGTGGACTTCCACCACTCGGTCGAGGACGTCGGGATCGCGCTGGGCTCGGCGTTCAACGCCGCGCTCGAGGACAGACGCGGGATCGTTCGCTACGGCGACGCCGTCGTCCCGATGGATGAGGCGCTGATCCTGTCCGCCGTCGATATTTCGGGGCGCGGGCTCTTCGTTTCGTCGCTCGATATTCCCGCCGAAAAGGTCGGCGATTTCGACACCGAACTCTGCCGCGAGTTCTGGGAGGCGTTTGCCCGCAACGCGGGGATTACGCTCCACGTCCGGCAGTTCTCGGGCGAGAACGCGCACCACATCATCGAGGGCGTGTTCAAGTCCTGCGCCCGGTCGCTGAAGACCGCCGTGTCGATCGATCCCGCCTTCAAGGACGAGATCCCGTCGACGAAGGGAGTTCTATGATCGCCATTATCGACTACGGCGTCGGGAACCTGTTTTCGCTCGCCAGTTCGCTCTCTTCGCTCGGCTTTGACGCCGTCGTGACGGGAGATCCCGCCGTGATCCGGAAAGCCGACCGGCTGATCCTGCCGGGCGTCGGCGCGTTCGGCGACGCGGCGGACAAACTGAGAGAGACAGGTCTTGACGATCTGATCCGGGGCGAGGTCGCGAAGGGCAAGGAACTGCTCGGAATCTGTCTCGGTATGCAACTCCTGTTTGAAAAGAGCAGCGAGTACGGTACCCATCGCGGGCTCGGACTGTTGAAAGGGGAGGTCGTGCCGCTCGAAGGTATGATCGACACGAAACTGAAGATCCCGCACATCGGCTGGAACGCGCTCTCCTTCGTCAAGT